>JALYRN010000094.1 GCA_030855295.1 Myxococcota bacterium
CGTCCGCCTTGAACTCCGGCGTGAACGACCGCCGCGCACGCCGACCGAGCTTCTGCTTCTTCATGGAACACTCCTCGCGCATTCTCGCGCTATCCGGGGTGTCCGCCAGACGGGGGGAAGCTCACATCTTCTCGGCCGCCGTCGAAGACCGGTGGCGCTTCGACGCAAGCCGCGAGCGCCGCGCCGATGATCGCGAGCGTAGCCATTGGCGCCCGTTGCATCATTCCACTCTACACGCCACCGAAGGGCTCGCGAACGGGCGTGAGCTCAGATCCGTCGTGCGCTCGGACGCTGGCGAGCTCAGCGGGTGACGACGCGTCGTCGCGCCCTCGCAGGACACCTCGAGGACGGGCTGCAGTCTGCCGAGGCCGTCGCGGCACCGCTCCGTCCCTCGCTGCGACACGCTCACACCGAGCCGGACGCCGTCGCGCACGATGCGCTGGCTCGGCGCTCTCACCTCGCTGACGTAGCTCGCGCACGGCGCTTCTTGGAAGAACGCGACCTCGTCCGCGCCGCCGAACGCTTCGATCAGCGCGGCCGAGTCCGTGTGGATCTCGGATTCCGGCCCGTGCGCGCCGGGCGCGAGCCAGAACCTCGGGACTTCCATCGTCGTCGCGAGCGGCGTGCAGGCGGCATCGCGCTTCGAGACCACACAGGTCAGCGCCGGCGCGTCCGGAGCGGGCGGAGGCCTCGCGCCTTCGCAGGCTGGGCTCGGGAGAACGGTGTGGCCGGTGCAGCGGATGTGGATGAGCGGTGGCGGCTCTGGCACGTCGACACACGCCGAGCCCTGGCGTTGCACGTCGATGTCGACGTCGAGCACCACGCCCGTCCTCGTGACGTTCGGCGGCGCGTCGGGCCCAACCGTGTAGGAGACACCTGCTGCATCGCGCGGCTCGTACGCGGGCGGGAACGGCGAGTTGTTCAGCCTCCAGAACGCTTCGAGCGGCGACGTCAGGGACATCAATGGCGTGAGGGACTCGTCGGGATGGAATGCGAACGGGACGTCTTCATACGTGACGGGCGCGCCGGCAACACAGCCCGGCTCTCGCTCCTGGACGATGCATGTCACGCCCTCGACCGCGCCGTCCGATCCAGCATCTGTGTCTCCAGAGTCGGCCCGGTCCGCGTCGACGAGACCAGCGTCTACGACCGCGGCGTCGCGAGCACGAGCATCGGCGGCGCCACCGTCGACGAGGCCGCCGCCGTCCGCCTCCGGCCCTGCATCGGCGCGAAGCGGCGCGCCGACGCACGCGACGAGCGGCAGGCCGAGCGCGACGAGGGCGACGATGCTCTTCGTTCGCACTCGCGCTCTCCGGATCAATGCCTGGAGCTGGACGACGCTCTCGTCTTCAGATCAGAGCGCCCAGTAACACAGCCCGGCCGGTACATCGGCGGGCTCGAGCATCGCCTTCACGTCGACCACCACGCCGTCCTTGCGCACGTGGCGCAGGAGGGCCTCGCCGCGGAGCTCTCGATACTCGCGGTGCGAGACGGCCATCACGATCGCATCCAGGCCGGTCATGCGATCGAGCGGGCTCAGCGTGAGGCCGTACTCGTGCATGGCTTCGTCGGCGTCGGCGCGCGGGTCGTGCACGAGGGGCTCGATGCCGAACTGGCGCAGCTCGTTGATGATGTCAGGGACGCGCGAGTTGCGGAGGTCGGGGACGTTCTCCTTGAACGTCAGGCCGAACACGCCGACGCGGGCGCCCTTCACCTGCACGCCGCAGCCGATCAGGAGCTTGACCGCGCGCTGCGCGATGAACGCGCCCATGTCGTCGTTGATGCGGCGGCCGGCGAGGATGACCTCGGGGTTGTAGCCGAGGCTCTGCGCCTTCGACGTCAGGTAGTACGGGTCGACGCCGATGCAGTGGCCGCCGACGAGGCCGGGCGAGAAGCGGAGGAAGTTCCACTTTGTGCCGGCGGCCTCGAGCACGTCCTTCGTGCGGATGCCGACGCGGTCGAAGATCATCGCGAGCTCGTTCATCAGCGCGATGTTGAGATCACGCTGCGTGTTCTCGATCACCTTCGCGGCCTCGGCGACCTTGATCGACGTCGCCCGGTGCACTCCCACCGGAACGATCGCGGTGTAGGCCTTCGCGACGCGCTCGAGGGTCTCGGCGTCCTCCCCGCTGACGACCTTCGTCGTCGTCTCGAGCGTGTGCTCCTTGTCGCCCGGGTTGATGCGCTCGGGCGAGTACCCGAGCTTGAACTGCGAGCGGTCGAGGCCCGAGACGCGCGCGAGGATCGGCGCGCAGATGTCCTCGGTGACGCCGGGGTACACGGTGGACTCGTAGACGACCACCGCACCAGGGCGGAGCAGCTTCCCGACGGTCTCTGACGCCTTGATCACCGGGGTGAGATCGGGCTGGCGGTTGCCGTCGATCGGCGTGGGCACGGTCACGACGAAGAACGTCGCGTCGCCGACCTCGTCGATCTTTGTCGTCAGCTTGATCGCGCTCTTCTTGAGCTCGGAGAGGTCGACCTCATTGGTTCGGTCCACGCCGCGCTTCAGTTCGTCGACCCGACGCTCCGAGATGTCGAAGCCGACGACGCCGGCGTACTTTCGCGCGAAGGCGAGGGCGACGGGCAGGCCGACATAACCCAAGCCGACGACGACGATCTTCTCCGAGGTGTCCATGGCGCTTCTATCTCCGGTGTCCGGTGGGCGACGTCCCCGCGAGGTGCCCCGCTGCGAGCTTTTCATAGACGCAGGCGCGTCCGGGTGCACGGCGCCCGAGCTTGCCGGGGTGCGTGAACTCTTGCCACGGGCAATCCGAGGATGCGCGCAGCGACGGCGCTTCGGATGTTACAGTCGCGGCCCGTGGGCATTCGCCGCATGCAGGCGCTGATCGGGATCGCCCTCGCGGTGACGGCGAGCTCGTGCTCGCTCGATCGAGTGTCGATCGCCGGCGCGGAGTGCACCGCGTCGACGTCGTGCGAACCGGGGCAGCAGTGCATCGATGGCCGCTGCATCACGGTCGCAGACGCCCAGGTCGGCATGGACGCGTCGGTCGACGGCGGCGAGTTGGACGGGTCGCTCGACGCCGCCAGCGACGCACCGCTGGACTCCGGCAGCGACGGGGGCCCGGACCACTGCCGGAACGCGACGCTGGATGGCGATGAGACCGACGTCGACTGCGGCGGAGCGTGCGTGCCGTGCGCCTCCTGCGCGCGATGCGGCTCGGCGCTCGACTGCGCGACCGGCGACTGCGTCGAGGGGCGCTGCGCCGTCGTGCTCTCGTCGATCGTGACGCCCGCGGGCGCGACGATCCCGGCGTTCGTGCGGGATGGCGCGGTGCTCCTCGCGCACTATCGATCGGGCGCCTATCACCGCGCCTACGATCCGCACCAAGTCCAGCGCACGGACACGACCGGCGGTTCGACGCCGCCCGCGGGCTGGGCACCGGATCCGTGTCGAGAGACCGGTCATCTCGATTTTCGCGCGGTCGATCCCGCGGGTCGTGAGGTTCGGTTCGAGTGCGACGAGGACCTCGATCAGCCTGCGACGTCGGTGACCGGAACGCTCTTCGAGAGCTTCGAGTTCGGCGACCACGGGACGTTCGGTGCGACCGGTGAGCCCGGATGGGCGATGATCGCGTCGATCGGATCGGGGCTCGGCCGGTCGAGCCATGCGGCGTGCGGGGCCGCGCGCTCGACGGTGCTCGGAGGAGTCGCGTACTGCGGCGGTGCGCCCGCGACCCTCTACTCGAACCACCTAGTCTCGTTCGCGGTCGGCCCGGCAGGGAGCACGTACGTTGGCTGTGGCCGCACGGGGTGTGACGGTCCGATCTGCTCGACGCACGTTTGGATCTGGGCGGACGCACCCTGAGGGCGCCGCGCTTCGTCAGCTCCCGCGGACGCCGATTCCTTCGTACAGGAACCCCATCCCGCGCAGCCCGTACGTCGACCAGATGTTCCGCCCGTCGATCAGCAGCGGGCGCTTCAGGTCGGCCTTCAGGCGCTCGAAATCCGGGCTCTGGTACTGCCGCCACTCGGTCGCGAGCACGAGCGCGTCGGCGCCCTTCGCGGCCTGGTACTGATCCGCCACCAGCTGCACCCGGTCGCCGTAGCGCTCGCGGGCGTTCTCGAGGCCTTCCGGGTCATGCGCGATCACCGTCGCGCCGTCGCTGAGCAGGCTGTCGATCAGCGTCAGCGACGCGCTGTCGCGGATGTCGTCGGTGCGCGGCTTGAACGCGATGCCCCACACCGCGATCCGCTTGCCGCGCACGTCGCCGTCGAAGTGCTGCTTGAGCTTGCGGAACAGGACGCCCTTCTGGCGGCGGTTGACCTGATCGGTCGCGACCGCGAGGTCGATCTCGATGCCGTGCTCGCGGGCCGTGTGGACCAAGGCGCTGACGTCCTTCGGGAAGCAGCTGCCGCCGTAGCCAGGTCCCGCGTACAGGAACTTCGAGCCGATGCGGACGTCGCTGCCGACGCCGTGACGCACCGCGTGCACGTCGGCGCCGACCTTCTCGCAGAGGTTCGCGATCTCGTTCATGAACGAGATTCGCATCGCGAGCATCGTGTTCGCGACGTACTTCGTCAGCTCGGCGCTCGCCGGATCCATCCAGACGATGCGGTCCTGATCGAGGTTCAGCGGGTGATAGAGCCGCGCCATCGCGTCCCGCGCGAACGCGTTCCCGTCCTCGACGCCGACCACGATCCGATCGGGACGCAGGAAGTCGGTGACCGCGTCGCCTTCCTTCAGGAACTCGGGGTTCGACACCACGTGGATGCGATGCTTCGCGTCCGTGACCAGCCGGCGAACGCGCGGGTTGGTCCCCACCGGCACCGTGCTCTTCAGCACGATCACCGTCTCGCGCCGCGCGTGCTCCGCGACGAACTGCGCGACCGCGTCGACCTGCGACAGATCCGCGCCACCATCCGCGCGCCCCGGCGTTCCCACCGCGACGAACACCACCTCGGATCGCGCGACCGCATCCGCGACATCGGTCGTGAACGTGAGCCGACCCTGCGCCACGTTGCGCTCGACCAGCGTGTCGAGGCCGGGCTCGAAGATCGGGATCTTGCCCGCTTGGAGCGCCTCGATCTTCGCGGCGATCACGTCGGCGCACACGACGGTGTTCCCGATCTCCGCGAACCCCGCGCCGCTGACCAGACCGACGTACCCCGTGCCGACGATGCAGACCTTCACGCGCCACCTTCCTGCATGCGCCGCGCGAAGTACGCGACCGTGCGCTTCAGACCGTCCTCTAGCGTGACCCGCGGCTCGAACCCGAGCACGCTGCGGGCCTTGGTCAGGTCGGGGCGACGCTGGGTCGGATCGTCGGCGGGCAGAGGCCGCTTCTCGATCACCGGCTCCTCGCCGCGCACCGCCTTGCCCACCTCGCGCGCGAGATCGAGCATCGAGAACTCGTACTCGGTGCCGACGTTGACCGGGCCGATCTCGGTCGGGTGCTCCATCAGCTTCAGGAACCCGTCGAGCAGGTCGTCGACGTAGCAGAAGCTCCGGGTCTGGCTGCCGTCGCCGTAGATGGTGAGCGGCTTGCCGGCGAGCGCCTGCACGATGAAGTTGCTGACGACCCGCCCGTCCTTCGGGTCCATGCGCGGACCGTAGGTGTTGAAGATCCGCACGATGCGGATGTCGACCCCGCGGCTGCGGTGGAAGTCCATGCAGAGGCTCTCGCCCATCCGCTTGCCCTCGTCGTAGCAAGCGCGCGGACCGAGCGGGTTCACGCAGCCGCGATACGACTCCGGCTGCGGATGCACCTCGGGATCCCCGTACACCTCGCTCGTGCTCGCCTGGAAGAAGCGCGCCCCATCGCGCTCCGCGCGCTCGAGGCCGTGCTTGGTTCCGAGCACGCTCGTCATCGACGTGAACACCGGATCGCGCTGGTAGTGCGGCGGCGAGGCCGGACACGCGAGGTTGAAGATCCAGTCGAAGCGCCCGCCGAGCTCGGGGTAGGGCGCGGTCACGTCGTGCTCGACGAGCGTGAAGCGCGCCTCGCCCGCGAGGTGCGCGACGTTGCGCCGATCCCCCGTGTAGAAATTGTCGAGCGCGACGACCTCGTGCCCGAGCGCGAGCAGCCGATCACACAGGTGCGAGCCGAGGAATCCGGCGCCGCCGGTGACGAGGGTGCGCTTCGACATCTTGGACCCCGTTGCGTACCCGAGGCCTCCGGGTCAGGCAACGCGGGCGACAATAGGAACCCGGACGTCCCCGGCAAACGCGTCAGGCGCGGCGGAACCCGACGGCGCACCAGTAGGGGACGCCCTCGTGGAAGCGCACGTTTTCGAGCCCGGCCGCGCGCATCATCGCGTCCATCTCGACGCGCGTGTAGCGCTTCTCGAGGATCGTCCCGAACCGATCGAGGGCGTCGTTGCGCATCACGTACAAGCTCTTGTCGCGATACGGCGCGAGCGGGACCTTCGAGACGTCGAGGCCCAGCTTCTCACCGAGCGCGGCGCCGCGCGCGAGCGGCCAGTACACCGTCCGTGCGAGCACCTCCGTGACCGCGAGCCGCGCCGGATAGGGCAGACGGCTGATGCCGAAGCGCATCACGTTGCTGGCGCGCCAGACCGCGCGGAACGCGGCGGAGCGATTGTCGAGCGCGTAGTAGAGGTACAGGAGCATCGGCGCGCCGGGCTTGAGCTTCCGAACGCAGGCCGCGAGCGCTCCCTCGGTGTCGGGCACGTGGTGCAGCACGCCGAGCGAGTACGCGAAGTCGAGCGACCCATCCGGGATCGGCGCCTGCTCGATCGTCGAGTGAACGAACGACACGTTGGGCAAGGACCCGAGGTTCCGCCGCGCGACGCCGAGCGCCTCCTCCGACGCGTCGACGCAGTGCAGATGCCCGACGCGCGGCGCGACGTAGCGCGCCCATCGACCCGTGCCGACCCCGACGTCCGCGCCGACCGCACCGTGCGGCAGGCGCTCCCACGGGAAGACCGCGAAGTACTGCTCGAACGTGCGACGGAGCTCGTCGGTGTCTTCGGGGTGCTCGAACGTCGCCCACTCGCGGCCGAAGCCGTGGACCGTGTGATCGTCGAAGTTGGGCGTCGTCGGGGGAGCGGACATGGCGCGGAGAGGGTGGTCGCCTCGCGCCAGATCGGCAAGCGCGCGGCCCGCCGCTCAGGCGCCGTGGTACTCGCGGTACCACTTCACGAACCGCGCGATCCCCGTCTCGATCGTCGTCGCCGGCTTGAAGTCGACGTCGCGCTCGAGGTCTTCCACATCCGCGAACGTCGCCGGGACGTCTCCCGGCTGCATCTCGAGGAAGTTCTTCTCGGCCTTCTTCCCGAGGCAGCCCTCGAGCACCTCGATCAGGTGCATGAGCTCGACCGGCTCGCTGTTGCCGATGTTGTAGACGCGCCACGGCGCCATGCTCGATCCCGGATCGGGCTTCGCGCCCGACCACTCGGGGTTCCGCTCCGCGGTGCGGTCCGCGGTGCGCACCACGCCTTCCGCGATGTCGTCGATGTACGTGAAGTCGCGACGCATCTTGCCGTGGTTGAACACGTCGATCGGGCGCCCCTCGAGGATCGCCTTCGTGAAGAGGAAGAGCGCCATGTCGGGCCGCCCCCACGGGCCGTACACCGTGAAGAAGCGCAGCCCCGTCGTCGGCAGCCCGTACAGGTGGCTGTACGTGTGCGCCATCAGCTCGTTCGCCTTCTTGGTCGCGGCGTAGAGCGAGAGCGGATGGTCGACGTTGTGGTGCACCGAGAACGGCATCTCGGTGTTCGCGCCGTACACCGAGCTCGACGACGCATACGCCAGGTGCTTCACGCCGTGGTGACGGCAGCCCTCGAGGATGTTCACGAACCCGACCAGGTTCGAGTCGACGTACGCGTGCGGGTTCTGGATCGAGTAGCGAACCCCCGCCTGCGCCGCGAGGTGGATCACCACGTCGAACCGGCGCTCCTCGAACAGCTTCGGGACCAGCGCGCGGTCCGCGAGATCGCCGCGCACGAACGAGAAGCCGGCCTTCGGCTCGAGGCGCGCGAGGCGCGCTTCCTTGAGGCGTGGGTCGTAGTAGTCGTTGACGTTGTCGAGCCCGACGACCTCGTCGCCGCGATCGAGGAGCTGGTGGGCGACGTGCGAGCCGATGAAGCCGGCCGCGCCGGTGACGAGAAAGCGCGTCATGGCAGGGCGTTTAGCACGGCGAGGGCGCCGGGCCCGCGGCGCGCGCGCTATCCTCGGCGCCGATGCGAGCGATGGTCTTCGCGGCGGGGCTCGGGACCCGGCTGGGGCCGCTGACGGATGCGCTGCCCAAGCCCGTGGTGCCGGTCGTGAACCGGCCGCTCTGTGCGTACGGGCTGGACACGCTGGTGGACGCGGGCGCGACGCACGTCGTGCTCAACACGCACCATCTGGCCGGGCGCGTCGAGGCGGCGCTCGCTTCGTACGATCGCGCGCCGCTCGCGTTCGCGCACGAGGCGCGGCTGCTCGGGACCGGCGGCGGGGTGAAGAACGCGGTCGCCGTGCAGTCGCGCGCGCTCGGGCGCGAGCTCGCGGAGGACGACGTCTTCGTGGCGTTCAACGGGGACATCTCGTTCGCGCCGGATCTCGAGGGCGCGATCGCGCTGCATCGCCGCTCGGGCGCGATGGCGACGATGGTGGTGCGCGAGGTCCCCGACGCCGCGCGGTTCGGGGCGATCGAGGTGGACGACGAGGGGCGCGTGCGGCGGATGCTCGGCAGCCCGGATGGGTCGCTGCGGGCGTGCATGTTCACCGGCGTGCACGTGCTGTCCGCGCGCGCGATCGCGGCGCTGCCCGAGGAGGGGTGCATCGTGCGGCAGGGATACGTGCGGTGGCTGGCGGCCGGCGAGACGATCTCGGCGTCGGTCGACGCAGCGCCGTGGCGGGATCTCGGGACCCCGCGGGAGTACCTGGGGGCTCATCTCGATCTGCTCCGCGGCGAGATCGTGCGGCCCGGCTTCGATGCGCGCGCCGCGGCGATCGATCGGAGCGCGGGGATCGATCCCAAGGCGCGGCTGAGCGAGACGTGCGTCGGGGCGCGCGCGCGGATCGAGGCGGGGGTGGTGCTCGAGCGGTGCGTGGTGTGGCCGGAGACGATCGTGCGCGCGTCGGCGTGCGATGCGGTGCTCGCGGGCGAGGAGATCGTCGACGCGAGGTGAGTCGACAGGAGTGCTCGCCCCGGAGGGACCGGACGGTAGCGCGCGCCGCGCGCGCGGACGGAAGCGCCCGGAGCGGGCGAGCCGATTTTTAGACAGGCTCTGAGTCGACAGGAGTGCTCGCCCCGGACGGAAGGGCCCGGAGTGGGCGAGCCGATTTGCAGACAGCCTCTGAGCGGGGAGGGCGGCTTTCGACGCTCCGCGGAACGGTGATAGCGTCCGCGGCCGTGACGACCATTCTCCTCGTCGACGATGACGCCCACCTCCGCGAGGCCGCGCGCGAGATCCTCGCGGCGGAGGGCTTCGAGGTGCTCGACTTCGGGTCGGCGGCCGACGCGATCGTGATCCTCCGGACGCAGCAGGTCGCGCTCGCGGTGGTCGATCTCGACGTGGCCCTCCGCGAGGGCGTCGATCTCGCCGAGGCCGTCTGCGAGACGCCGGAGCTCGATCGCACCGCGCTGATCGGCGTGACCTTCGACGTGAAGGCCGTCGATCTCGAGCTGCTCGATCTCGCGCTGCAGAAGCCGTACGTCACGAGCGATCTGCCGCGCGTGATCCGCGAGGTGCTCGCGCAGGTGCGGCGCGCAGCGCGCTGACGACGCGCCCGTCAGTCCCGCGCGCCCTCGCGCGACCGTCGCCGATGGCCACGCCCCCGCCGACGCCGCACGACGCGCTCTTCAAGCGGATCTTCTCGGATCCTCGGAACGCCGCCGCCGAGCTCCGCGCGATCCTGCCGCCAGCGACGCTCGCCGCGTTGGACCTGTCGACGCTCCGCCTCGAGCCGGGCTCCTTCGTCGACGAAGAGCTCCGCTCGCGGCACACCGACCTCCTGTTCTCGGTGAGCCTGCGCGGGCGGCGCGCCCTCATCTACGTGCTGCTCGAGCACCAGAGCGAGCGCGACCGATGGATGCCGCTGCGGCTGCTGCACTACGAGGCGCGGATCTGGGACGCTCACCTCCTCGCGCACCCAGGTACGAAGAAGCTGCCGATCATCATCCCGATCGTGATCCAGCACGCCCCCCGCGGCTGGAAGACCCCGCTCGATCTCGCCGACCTGCTCGACCTCCCGGACGATGAGCCCGACCGCGAGGCCCTCGCGCCGTTCGTCCCGCGCTTCTCCTACCTCGTCGACGACCTCACCGCGATCGACATCGAGACGCTGGGCGCGCGCGTGATGGAGAGCGTCGCGAAGCTCGCGCTGGCCGCGCTCCGCGACGTGCGTGGCGCCTCGGATCTGGAGCTGCTGGTCGAGCGGTGGTCCGGGCTGATCCGCGCGCTCCGCGAGCCCACGGAGTTCCGCGCGATGGACGCGATCATTCGGTACATACTCGCAGTGAAGGCCGGAACCGACGTCCATCACCTCGCACACACGGTGAGAGCTCTCTCCCCCGAGCTCGCGGAGCAGATCATGAGCACGGCAAAGCAGCTGATCGAACAGGGACGCGCAGAAGGTCGCCAGGAAGGCCGGCAGGAAGGCCTCCAGGAAGCGCTGCGCGCGACGCTGCTCCGGCTCCTGGTCAAGCGCTTCGGGGCGCTGCCGGCCGACGTCCGCGCCCGCATCGAAGCGGCCGGTCCGGGCGAGCTCGACCGCTGGACCGACGGCCTGATGGAGGCAGCGACCGTCGAAGAGCTCCTCGCGACGACGCCTGACCCCGTGCCGCCCGAGGGCGCGTGAATGCCGCGCGCCACGACGCAACGGTCGGAGAAAGCCGGCCCCTTCCGGCTTCTCCGGAGGCGGCGTGAGCTACGACGACGATGGTCCGATCACTCTCTACGAGGTCGCGCTCCGGGCCGGCCGTGCCGTCGAACGCGAGCGCGCGCTGACCGAGAAGTGGCACTCCCGATCCCCCGACGGCTGGGTCTCGCTCGGCCTCGAGGGGACGCCGCTGCGGGCGATCGAGGTGTACACCACGGGGAAGGACTCGAACCTGACGCTCGTGACCGCTCCCCACGGCGACGAGCTCGAGCTCACGCTGGACCGAGGCTACTGGGAGCTGGACGCGAGTGTGGGCACACGCGTGGACTCGCGCTCGGAGGACGACGCGATGGCCTGGGTGCGCATCACACCGGTCGAGCCCGCCGTCGTGCTCGGGGCGTTTGTGCGAGGGTTCCTCGATGACCCGATCCCGGATTGGATCAGGCCAGCTCCGCACCGCCGCAGCGAGTTCCCCGGCACGATCCAGGTCCGCCTCTTGATCGGTCCCGCGCCGACCCCCTGACGCCCTCCGGGGCGAGCGCTCCTGCCCGGGCTCAGCCCTTGCCGATCCACTTGGCCAGGACGACGGTGACGTTGTCCGGGCCGCCGTTGGCGTTGGCGCGCTCGATGAGCTTGCTGGCGATCGCCTTGAGGTCGTTGCTCGACGCGGTGATCTCGCCGATCTCGGCGTCGGTGAGCGGGCCGCAGAGGCCGTCGCTGCAGAGCAGGTAGATGTCGCCGGGCTGCGGGGGGTCGAGGCGGGTGTCGACCTTGACGGTCTCCTTCATCCCGAGCGCTCTCACGATGACGTTCTTGTGGGGGAAGTTGGCGATCTCTTCCTCCGTCAAGCGCTTCATCTTGATGTAGTCGTTGAGGAGGGAGTGGTCGTCGGTGAGCATGTCGAGCTTGCCCTGACGCAAGCGGTAGACACGCGAGTCGCCGACGTGCGCGATGAGGACGCCGTCGTCGATGACGAGGATGCCGACGATGGTGGTGCCCATGCCGCGCAGCCGCGGCTCGCGCTGGGCGGACTCGTGGATGCGCAGGTTCGCGAGCTTGATGCCCGTGATGAGGCGGTTCTCTTCGTAGCCCCGCGCCTTGTCCATCTTGTACGGCCAGGTGGCCTCGGGGTCCTGAGACGTCGCGGAGAAGAACTCACGCAAGGTCTCGATCGCCATCTTGCTGGCGACCTCCCCGGAGGCATGACCGCCCATGCCATCGGCGACGATGTACAGGCGCTCGTCGTCGATGACCTCGAACGCATCCTCGTTGTGGGTGCGCTTCATCCCGACGTTGGTTTCGCCGGCCACGAGCACTCGAGCACTGGACGCCACTTCGAGGTTCCTCCGGCGATGTCGGGCCCGGCGCCGTCGCGGCCGTACTCCGACGACCGAACGCTACCAAGCCGGCGACAAAATCGTCAATTGCGACGTGCAGCCTCGGCGGCGGCAGCGGCCTCGGCGGCGTCGGTCTTCGCGTCGCGGGCGGCGGCGCGACCGTTGGAGCGCGCGATCTCCGCGGCCTGCAGGCGCGCGGGGACGCCGTAGCGGAGGATGCAGTAGACGGCGCGGAAGGCGTCGGGAAGGCCGATCTTCTTGCCCTCGGCGTAGGTGCGGCCGTGGTAGCTGATCGGGACTTCGTAGACGCGCACGCCGAGGCCGGCGACCTTCGCGGTGAGCTCGGGCTCGATGCCGAAGCGGTTCTCTTCGAGCGTGAGCTGCTGGAGGACCTCGCGGCGGAAGACCTTGTAGCAAGTCTCCATGTCCGTGAGGTTGAGGTCGGTGAGCATGTTGCTCAGCGTGGTGAGCGCCTGGTTGGCGACCGAGTGCCAGTAGTAGAGGACGCGGTGCGCGCCGCCGCCCGCGAAGCGCGAGCCGAAGACGACGTCGGCGCGCTCGTCGAGCAGGGGCTGCAGGAGCTTCGGGTACTCGTTCGGGTCGTACTCGAGGTCGGCGTCCTGGACGAGGACGAAGCGGCCGCGCGCCTCGCCGAAGCCGGTGCGCAGCGCCGCGCCCTTGCCGCCGTTCTGCGCGTGCAGGACGACGCGCACGCGCGGGTCGAGGGCGATGCCGCGGGTGAGCAGCTCGCGCGTGCCGTCGGTGCTGCCGTCGTCGACGACGACGACCTCCATCGACTCGACGGGCGAGGCGAGGACGCGCTCGAGGCACGCGTGGATGGTCGCGCGCTCGTTGTAGCAAGGGATGACGACGGTGAGGACGGGCTCGCTGGGCATCGCGCCGGCCGAGGCTAGCCGGCCTCGGGCGTGCGTGCTAGCCAGGCCGTCGCGCAGGGCGGCCGAGGCGACTCCCGTGGACGCAGCAGAAGAAGAGCTCGCGCTGCTGGCCGAGATGGTGCGCGAGCACCTCGCGTGGGAGGAGCGGCTCGGCGGCGGGGTCGTGCCGGAACCGCAGGGCGACGACGGCGCAGAGGCGCTCGGACCGGCGGCGTCGCGCGCCTCGGAGC
>JALYRN010000729.1 GCA_030855295.1 Myxococcota bacterium
GGTGGGGCCCGCGCCGATCACGGCGAACGTGGTCAGCTCGCGCCGGCGCGCGGGATCGGGCTCGCGCTCTGCCTGCTCGAACGCGCGCAGCACGCGGTTCCGTATCTCGAGCGCCTCGCCGAGCGTCTTGAGGCCCGGCGCGTGCTCCGCCCACTCGTCGTGGCCGAAGTACGTGTGGGTCATCCCGGTCGCGAGGATCAGGTAGTCGTACTCGAGCGCTCCGTCGCTCAGGACGACTCTCTTCTCGGCGACGTCGATGCGGGTGGCCTCGGCCATCAGCACCGTCACGTTCTCCTGCTTGCGGAGCAGCTTGCGGATCGGCGACGCGACGTCGGGCGCAGCGAGGGCGGCGGTCGCGACCTGATAGAGCAGCGGCTGGAAGAGGTGGTGGTTGGTGCGATCGATCAGCGTGATGCGCACCGGAGCGCGCTTCAGCGTCCGGGCCGCCGCGAGGCCGCCGAACCCGCCGCCCACGATCACGACGTGAGGCGCTTCTCTTCGCAGCATCCCGGGGATCTGGGCTCCCTGACGCGTCGCGGCAATGCGGTCGTCGAACGAAAAAAGAGGGCCCCGGTCTCCCGGAGCCCTCTCGTCGATCAGGCGTGGTCCGCGGTGATCAGTACGCGCCGGCCTCGAGGCCACCGATGACGTTGCGCAGCGGCGCGGGCGCGAGCTGCGGGCTCGAGCTGTGCTGGCGCTCGCACTCGGTCGCCCAGAGATAGAAGCACGTGTAGTAGACGCCCTTCATGTAGCCGGTGACCGCCCAGAACATGTTGGTGATCGTGAAGAACGCGAGCACCGCGAGCACCGGGCTGACGCTGCCGAGCACGGACATCGCGCCGTACGCCGCGCCGACCGTGACCGCGCTCAGGATCCACGAGACCAGCCCGAGGCCGACGACGCCGACACCGACCTGCGTCGGGTCGTTCTCCATCATCGCCTTGCTGCGCTTGAACGCGGCGAAGAAGCCCTGCCCCTCGACCACGAGCACCGGCATGATCATGTAGGTCGCGGTCGTCCAGATCGTGCGCAGGACCATCAGCACCAGCGGCCCGATGATGCGCATGATGCCCGAGCGCTGCGACGCGAGGTGGCTGGCGAAGTCGAGGATCGCGGAGACGACCGCGAAGATCAGGATGCCGGGCGAGGCGCGCAGGGTGCGGCCCATCGCCGGGCCGAGCGTCGCGTTCCCGGTCGTGACCTGGTCGTAGACCATCGAGGCGGTCAGGCCGCCCGAGAAATAGTCGATGAAGTAGAGCGCGGTGAGGCCGACGAGCGTCAGCAGGTAGCCGACGCCGCCTTGGTACTCGGCGGGCATCAGGAAGAGGGCGATCGCCAGCGCGATGTTCACGGGCACCGCGATCGCGATGTTCAGCGCGATCGGCGCGAGCAGCATCGGGTTGCCCTTCACCATCGCGAGGACCTGACCCATGAAACCGAATACGCGGAAGAACGAACCCATCGGCACACCCCCTTTTTCGGCGCCGAGGCTATCACGGGCTCGGGTACGTCTGTCCAGCGTTCCATCGCTTGAACGCCGCTCGGTGACCCTCCATCATCGCGCCTCCCGATGGGTCGCGTGTACGTCACTGGCATGGGCGTGGTCAGCTCGCTCGGCTTCGGCCGCAAAGCGTACTGGCAGGCGCTGATCGAGGGACGCTCCGGCATCAGCGAGGTGTCGCTGTTCGACACCGCGGCGATCGGGCGGCACGTCGCCGGTGAGGTGAAGGGCTTCCGCGCGCGCGACCACATGAGCGCGACCGAGGCGCGGCGGGTCGGTCGATGCTCGGCGTTCGCGGTGGCGGCGGCGCGCATGGCGGCCGAGGACGCGGGCGTCACGCGGCAGCTCGCGGGCGAGCGCACCGCGGTCGTGATCGGCACCACGATGGGCGAGGCGAACGTCCTCGGCGAGCTGCAGAAGGCGTGGATCCACGAGGGCAACGAGGCGGTGCAGACCGCGAAGCTCCCGCGCTACGGCACGACGCTCCTGCCGATCCACGTCGCGCGCGCGTTCGGCAGCAAGGGGATGGTGCAGACGCTCCCGGCCGCCTGCGCCGCCGGCAATTACGCGATCGGGTTCGCCGCCGATCAGATCCGCTCGGGGCGCGCCGACATCGCGATCACCGGCGCCGTCGAGATCATCGAGAAGCTCGAGTTCGCCGGGTTCGCGCGGCTCGGCGCGATGTCGCCCGACAAGTGCATGCCCTTCGACAAGAACCGCAAGGGCCTCCTGCTCGGCGAGGGCGCGGCGATGCTCGTGCTCGAGAGCGAGGAGAGCCTGGTGCGGCGCGGCGGGCGGCCGCTCGCGGAGATCGGCGGCTACGGGCTCGCGTGCGACGCGCACCACATCACGCGGCCGCACCCCGAGGGGGCAGGGTCGATCACCGCGATGCGCCAGGCGATCGAGTCGAGCGGGCTGACGCCGGCCGACATCGATCACATCAACGCGCACGGCACCGCGACGCCGAACAACGACTCGGTGGAGGCGCTCGTGATTCGCAAGGTCTTCGAGGATCGCGCGATCCCGGTGACGAGCATCAAGGGGATGATCGGGCACTGCATGGGCGCCTCGAGCGCGATGGAGGCGGTCGCCTGCGTCATGACGCTGGAGACCGGGATCATCCCGCCGACGACGAACTACGAGACGCCCGATCCCGAGTGCGCGCTGCACCTGGTCGCGAACGCCGCGCAGCATCCGTCCGAGCGCGAGCGCGAGATCAACGTCGTGCTCAACAACGCGCTGGCGTTCGGCGGGTACGACGCGGTGGTGTGCTTCGCGAAGCCGGGGCGGCTGCCGCGCGGCGCGGGCGTCGCGTAAGCGCACGGCGCGGCGCGGCGCGCGAGCTTCCTTGCACGACGCGGCGCGGCAGCGCGCTATGATCGCGTCGCGTGCTCGCGGCAGGCAAGACGCTGGGCCAGTACGAGGTCCTCGCGAAGCTGAGGGGCGGCGGGATGGCGACCTTGTTCCTCGCGCGCCGGGTCGGCGCCGCGGGGTTCCGCCGGCACGTTGCGATCAAGGTCGTCCACGAGCACCTCGCGAGCGATGCGTCGTTCGTGCGGATGTTCGTCGACGAGGCGCTCCTGCAGGCGCGCATCCACCACCCGAACGTGGTGCACGTCGAGGAGTTCGGCGAGGACGACGGGCAGCACTTCCTCGTCATGGAGTACGTGCACGGCTGCTCGCTCGCGCAGCTGATGACGGCGCTCGCCAAGCGCGACCGGCGGCTGACGCCGGAGATGGCGACGAGCATCGCGATCCACGTCGCCGCGGGCCTCCACGCCGCGCACGAGCTCCGTGACGAGGCCGGGCAGCTGCTCGGCGTCGTGCACCGCGACGTCAGCCCGCAGAACGTGCTGCTCGCGTACGAGGGGCACGTGAAGCTGATCGACTTCGGCGTCGCGAAGGCGAAGAACCGAGAGTCGACCACCGGCGGCTCGCTCAAGGGCAAGCTCCGCTACATGGCGCCCGAGCAGGCGTTCGGCCGCGGCGTCGATCGGCGCAGCGACGTGTACGCGATCGGCATCGTGCTCTGGGAGATGCTGACGCTCCGCAAGCTGTTCTCCGCGGAGGAGGATCTCGCGCTGCTCGACATGGTGCGCGATCCGCAGATCGAGCCGCCGAGCCGGTTCGCGCACGGGATCTCGCCGGCGCTCGACGCGGTGGTGCTCAAGGCGCTCGCGAAGAACGCGGACGATCGCTACCAGACCGCGCAGGACTTCCGCCGTGCGCTCGCGGGCGCGGTGCCGGAGGCGATGCTCCTCGACGCGCCGCACCTCGCCGAGCTGCTCGCGGCGGTGATGGCGGAGGTGATCGATCGAGACTCGCGCGCGCTGCCGCACAGCGTCTCGCAGGTGATCGCGAACGACGAGCGACGTCAGGCGCTGGCGGGGCGCGGCGACGAGGCGCTGAAGACGATGACGATGAGCGCGGCGGGGCTGAGCTACCTCGAGGAGGCGAGCGCTCCGTCGCGCGAGCGTCCGTCGGAGGGGGGCGCGCCGTCGGGGGTGCGGAGCGCGTCGGGATCGGCGGGCGGCGGCTCGGCACCCGGGTCCGCGC
>JALYRN010000730.1 GCA_030855295.1 Myxococcota bacterium
GGCGTCGGACGCGACACCCGCGCGGGCGGCTCGACCGGCGCAGGCTCCGGCGTGATCCGCGGCGCCGACTGCCGCGGCTCGGGTGCCTCGAGCTCCGCGGCGAGACCGCCGGTGACGTTGCCGTCCTCGATGCCCGACTCGCGCCAGCCCGGCTCGCTCTTCGACGAGACGCGGTTGGCGTCGCCGATCACGTCCTCGTCGTCGCTGAACCAGTCGGCCGGGTTCTCGAAGAGCCCCGCGTCGAGCGGCTTGGCGCCGTCGCCGATCTCCTCGGGCGAGATCGCGACGTTCCCTGCCGACACCGAGGGATCGCTCATGTCGTCGAGCGACGTGAAGCGCAGCAGCTCCTCCGAGATCAGCCGATCGATGATCGACGCCTCGCGCGGCTGTCCGGCCTTGGCCTGCTTCCTCGACTCGATCACGCCCTTCACGAGCGTGGCGACGTCGAAGGAGTTCACCTTCATCTGCTTGCTGAACAGGTACCCGCTCAGCGCATCGCCCATCTCGCGCGCGGTCTGGTAGCGGTTGTTCGGATCGCGCGTCAGCGCCTTCGCGAGCGCGACCTCGAGCTCCGCGTCGACCTCGGGGTTCAGCCGCGCGAGGCTCGGGATGTTCGCCTGCTGCACGAGCTTGACGGTCTGGTAGTCGGTCTCGCCGAGGAACAGACGCCTGCCCGCGAGCATCTCCCAGAGCACGATCCCGAGCGCGAAGATGTCGGTGCGCGCGTCGACCGGCTGCCCGAGCGCGGCCTCCGGCGACAGGTACGAGAACTTCCCCTTCACCACGCCGGGATCGGTCTTCTCGAGCTGCGTCGTCGCCTTCGCGAGGCCGAAGTCCGTGACCTTCACCTCGCCGCGCTTGCTGAGCAGGATGTTCGGCGGCGAGATGTCGCGGTGCACGATGTGGAGGTCTTCCTCCTCCTCGCTCTGCAGCTCGTGCGCGAACGACAACCCGGCGCACGCCTGCACGCAGACGTACACGGCTTCCTTCACGCCGATGCGACGCCCCTGCTGGCGGTACGACTCGATGACTGTCTTGAGATTGCAGCCATCCACGAACTCCATGACGATGAAGAACGTGTTGTCGGCCGCGCCGATGTCGAACACCGTGACGATGTTCGCGTGCGTGAGGCGCGCGCCCAGGCGCGCCTCGTCGAGGAACATCTGGATGAAGTTCTTGTTCTGCGCGAGATGAGGCAGGACGCGCTTGATCGCGACCTGCTTCTTGAAGCCCTGGACGGACAGCGACTCGCCCTTGAACACCTCGGCCATGCCGCCGGCTTCGAGGCGCTCGGTGACGCGATATCGCTGCTCTACCGCCATGCTCTCCCGTTCGTCGCGCAGGGATCGGCGCATGCCGTTCCCAGTCGCGGGCTGCGATTGTAGGAACCAGCGCGAATTCCGGCAAGCAATGCGTGCGGGCGTCGATTCGGCGCGGATTCGCGGACGCGCTTGACCGCGGGCGTGGGGGCGGGTTGACTTGCCGCCCCGTGCCCACCCGTCCAGTGCTGATCGCGCCTTCGATCCTCTCCGCCGACTTCGCTCGGCTCGGCGACGAGGTGCGCGCGCTCGAGTCGGCGGGCGCCGACTGGATCCACGTCGACGTGATGGACGGACGCTTCGTCCCGAACCTCACGATCGGCCCGCCGGTCGTCGCCGCGCTGCGCAAGATCACCGACAAGACGCTCGACGTGCACCTGATGATCGTCGAGCCCGAGCGCTGGGTCGACGCGTTCGCCGAGGCGGGCGCCGACGTGATCACGGTGCACGTCGAGGCCACGACGCACCTGCACCGTGTGCTGCAGACGATCCGCGCGGCGGGCAAGAAGGCGGGCGTGTCGCTCAACCCGCACACGCCCGAGAGCTCGATCCGCTACGTGCTCGATCAGCTCGACCTCGTGCTCGTGATGAGCGTGAACCCCGGCTTCGGCGGACAGTCGTTCATCCCCGAGGTGCTCCCGAAGGTCGCGGCGCTGCGCGCGATGATCGACGCGAGCGGGCGCGACATCGCGCTCGAGATCGACGGCGGCATCAAGCCGGGCACGGCCGCGCGCGCGGTGGCGGCCGGCGCGAACGTGCTCGTCGCCGGCAACGCCGTGTTCGCAGGTGGCGACTACTCCCGTTCGATCGCGGCCATCCGCGCCGACGGAGAGACAGGCTCGAAGTGACCCAGCAGGAAAACCCGGCGCTCACCACGATCTTCGTCGACGATCGCGCCACCAAGCGGCGCCTGCGCAAGGCGCGGATCGTCGTCGCGGAGGGCCCCGATCGCGGCAAGGACCTCGTCATCGATCGCGAGCGCGTCACGATCGGACGCAGCGTCATCTGCGACATGGTCCTCGCGGACAAGGCCGTCAGTGGCACGCACTTCGAGGTCGTCGCGGGCGAGCAGGGCTTCATCCTGCGCGACCTCGGCTCGACGAACGGCACGTACTGCGGCGACATGCGGATCCGCGAGGTGTGGATCAAGCCGGGCTCGGTGATCCGCGTCGGACAGTCGCAGATCCGGTTCGAGCCGGTGCAGGGCACGGTCGACATCGACCTGTCGACCGACGATCGCTTCTACGAGCTGGTCGGCAAGAGCGTGCGCATGCGCGAGATCTTCGCGACGCTCGCGAAGGTCGGCCCGACCGAGCTGACGGTGCTGATCCGCGGCGAGACCGGCACCGGCAAAGAGCTCGTCGCGCGCGCGATCCACCGCGCCTCGCGCCGCACCGCCGCGCCGCTGGTGGTGCAGGACTGCTCGGCGATCCCGAAGGAGCTGATCGAGAGCACGCTCTTCGGGCACGAGCGCGGCGCGTTCACCGGAGCGACCGATCGTCACCGCGGCAGCTTCGAGCAGGCCGACGGCGGCACCATCTTCCTCGACGAGCTCGGCGAGCTCGACCTCGCGCTCCAGCCGAAGCTGCTGCGCGTCCTCGAGAACCGCGAGATCAAGCGGGTCGGCGGGGATCGCACGATGCCGGTCAACGTGCGCGTGGTCGCCGCGACCAACCGCGACCTGCGGCAGATGGTCAACGAGGGCACGTTCCGCGAGGACCTCTACTACCGGCTCAGCGTCGTCGCGATCGATCTGCCGCCGCTGCGCCAGCGTCCCGAGGACGTGCCGCTCCTGGCCGAGCACTTCCTCGCCGACGTCGCGACGCGCCGATGGCCCGGCGAGGCACGCAAGTTCACGATGACGCCCGAGGGCCTGGCGCGCCTGCAGGCGTATCCGTGGCCGGGCAACATCCGCGAGCTGAAGAACACGCTCGAGCGCGCGGCCTCGCTCTCCGACGGCATGGAGCTCGGCGTGCGCGATCTGATGCCGAGCTCGCAGAAGACGCCGCCGCTGCCGCTGCCGGGCGGCGACGCCGAGCAGTTCGTCGAGAACGGCCTGCCGTTCAAGGAAGCCAAGCAGCGCGTGCTCGACGCCTTCGAGGCGACCTACCTCAAGGTGCTGCTCGACAAGAACGCCGGGAACATCACGCGCAGCGCGAACGCCGCGGGCCTGACGCGCTACCACCTGCGCGAGCTCGCGAAGCGCTACGGCATCCGCGACACCGGGGAGTGATCTGCGAGCGCTCCTGTCGACTCGAAGGCTGTCTGGAAATCGGCTCGCCCGCTCCGGGCGCTTCCGTCCGCGCGCCGGGCGCTCTCCCGTACGCGCCCTCCGGGGCGAGCACTCCTGTCGATACTCACTCGAAGTGAGAGGCCGGGGCGAGCAGCGTGCCCCCGGCGGGCGGGGCGCGACGCACCGACGAGGGCAGCCAGTGGCAGCCCTCGGACTGGCAGACGAGCACGTAGGTCGCGCGGGCACCGCAGCCGATCGCGCCGCGGCTCGAGCCGCCGAGGGTGACGATCTGCAGCTCGGAGACCGGGCACTCGAGCTCGAACGACGCGCGGATCGCGAGGTCGTCGATCGAGATCCACTCGCAGCCGCGTGAGCCGCAGATGCGCCGGTACTCGCGCTGCGCGCCGCACCCCGCGGCCGCGACGTGGTGGGGCCCGAGCTCGACGATCCGCATGCGCTCGCAGCCGAGCTCGACGCTCGCGCGCTCGCGCAGGGAAGGGGGC
>JALYRN010000731.1 GCA_030855295.1 Myxococcota bacterium
GGCTCGCGCGTCGCGAGCGCCAGCGCGGCGAGCACGCTCGCGGCGACGAAGCACACGAGCCCGCCCCCGAGGCGCGCTCTCTCGGGTACGGCGCCGACCATGGGGGGAGCCGATCACGTTCGGGGCCTTGTGGTCAATTTCCCGGCGTGCGCGCGTACGCTGGTCTCGATGCACCAACCGATGCGCACGGCGCTCGTCCTCCTCGTGTCGCTCGCGTCGCTGGCGTGTGGCGATCTCGGGCTCGCGCCGCCGATCCCTGGCGCGATCCGGGTGCACGGCGTGCCGGGGCAGGGCGAGCTCTACGTCGACGGCTCCGCGCGAGGGCCGATCGCCGCGCAGCAGGAGTTCGGTGGGCTCGCCGCCGGGCCGCACATGGTCGAGCTGCGCCGCGGGAGCGAGATCGTCGAGGTGAGGCCGGTCGTGGTCCGCGCGGGGTTCGTGGTGGACGTGCCCATCGACGCGCCGGTCCTGCCCCACCAGCCCGCGACGGTCGCGGCGCCGCCCGACGTCAGCGCGACCTATCGCGTGACGTCGGATCCGCTCGGCGCGCAGGTCCTGGTCGACGGCGTCATGGTCGGAGCGACGCCGCTCGCGCTCGAGCTCACGCCGGGCGAGCACGCCGTCGAGCTGCGCGCGGACGGCTACGAGGCGTCCCTACAGCGGATCGATGCGAGCGAGGGACGCGACGCGGTGCTGCAGGTGACGCTCCACACCCCGTCCGCCCCGTCCGCCCCGTCCGCCCCGTCCGCCCCGTCCGCCCCGATGGCCGGCATCCCACGCATCCGAACCGGCAATGCCGACGTTCGCGGCGCGCTCTCGCGCGAGGTCATCCGGCGCGTCGTCCGAAGGCACCTCACCGAGGCGCGCGATTGCTACGAGCAACAGCTCGCGCGCAATCCGATGCTCACCGGTCGCGTCACCGTCAGCTTCGTCATCTCGCCCACCGGCGCCGTCTCGAGCGCGACGATCTCGAGCACGACGATGAATGACGCGAGCGTCGAGCACTGCCTCGCCGCCGCGGTCCGGCGGTGGACCTTCCCCGCGCCCGAGGGCGGCGGGGGGGTGGCCGTGAGCTATCCCTTCGTGTTCGACGCCGCGCGGTGACCGGCGCCCTTCTCGAAGGCTGTCTAAAAAACGGCTCGCCCGCTCCGGGACCTTCCGTCCGCACGCGCATTCGATCGGCTCGCCCGCTCCGCTCCCTGCCGTACACGCGCTGCGCGCACTCCCGTACGGGAGCTCCGGGGCGAGCACTCCTGCAGGTCGCTCCGGGCGCTTCCGTCCGGTCCCTCCGGGGCGAGCACTCCTGTCGGCTCAGCGCCGCTCGACGCCGGGCGCGGGGAAGCTCTGGCAGAGCTCGAGGACCTCGCCCCGCACGCGCGCGATCGCCGCGTCGTCGTCCGGCGCGTCGATCACGTCGGCGATCCAGCCCGCGATGCGCGCCATCTCGCCGGGGCCCATGCCGCGGCTGGTGATCGCAGGGGTGCCGAGGCGGATGCCGCTCGGGTCGAACGGCTTGCGCTTGTCGAAGGGCACCGAGTTGTAGTTGCAGACGAGGCCGGCCTTCTCCATCGCGACCGCCGCGACCTTGCCCGCGACGCTCTTGCTCGTGAGATCGGCGAGCAGCAGGTGGGTGTCGGTCCCGCCGGTCACGAGATCGATGCCGCGCGACATCAGGCCTTCCGCCATCGCCTTCGCGTTCTCGACGACCTTGCGTGCATACGTCGCGAACTCGGGCTGCAGCGCCTCGTGCGCGGCGACCGCGAGCGCGGCGATCGCGCTGTTGTGCGGCCCGCCCTGGAGGCCCGGGAACACGGCCTTGTCGATCTCCTTCGCGTACTTCGCGTCGCACAGGATCATGCCGCCACGCGGACCGCGCAGCGTCTTGTGCGTGGTGCTCGTGATGATCGGCGCGAGCCCCACCGGGCTCGGATGCGCCTTGCCGGCGACAAGACCCGAGACGTGCGCGATGTCGGCCGCCAGGATCGCGCCGACCTCGCGCGCGAGCTCCGCGAACGCGGCGTAGTCGACGTGGCGCGGGTACGCGGTCGTGCCGCACCAGATCAGCTTCGGCCGATGCTCGCGCACGAGGCGCGCGACCTCGTCCATGTCGATGCGGTGATCCGACTCGCGCACGCCGTACTGATGCGCCTCGTAGTAGGCGCCGGTGATCGACACCTTCCACCCGTGCGTGAGGTGACCGCCGGCGGGCAGGCCGAGCCCGACCGTCTTGTCACCGGGCTTCAAGAACGCGTAGTGCACCGCGAGGTTCGCGGGCGAGCCCGAGTAGGGCTGCACGTTCGCGTGCTCGACGCCGTAGAGCTTCTTGAGGCGCTCGATCGCGAGCGTCTCGACCGCGTCGATGTGCTGCTGCCCCTGGTAGTAGCGCTTGCCCGCGTAGCCCTCGCTGTACTTGTTGTTCAGCGCGCTGCCGTTGGCCTCCTGCACCGCGCGCGACGCGTAGTTCTCGCTCGCGATCAGGCGGATCGTGTCGAGCTGACGGCGCTCCTCGTGGCGGATCAGCGCGGCGATCTCGGGGTCGACGTGGGTCAGCGTCGGCTCGGTCATGGAGCACCTCGGGGCAGTAGGGTGGGCCGCGGTTCTAGCAGAGCGACGCGCTCGGCGCGCGCGGACGGACGAACAGCGACGCGCTCGGCGCGCGCGGACGGAAGCAGAGCGACGCGCTCGGCGCGCGCGGACGGACGAAGAGCGACGCGCTCGGCGCGCGCTACACGCCCGCGTCGAGGTCCGTAGGCCCGGCGTCGGTCTCCGGCGGCCCGGCGTCGGTCTCCGGCGGCCCGGCGTCGGTCTCCGGTGGCCCGGCGTCCATCTCCGGCGGCCCGGCGTCCATCTCCGGCGGCCCGGCGTCGACCGGCGTCGTCCCCGCGTCGGTGTCGACGGGAGGCCCGGCATCGATCTCGACGACGCCACCGTCGTCGGCCGCCGCGTCGACCTCGACCACCCCTGCATCGCCGCTCGGCACGACGCCCGTGCCGAACCCACTCAGGTCGTTCGTGCACATCCCCATGTTGCACGCGAGCCCAGGAGCGCACTGTGCGCTCCGCACGCACGCCTCGCCGGCGCCCAGGTTGGATGGCGTCCCGCCGCAGCCCGCGATCGCCCCGAGCCCGAGCACGACCACCACGAGCTCGCCGACGAAGAGCAGCCGCATCGGATCAGCGTACGCTTCGCGTCCCAACGATCCAAGGACCGCACCCAAGCTCGTGTTGCACGCTCGGGTCCATGCTGCCGACGACCGGTGCGAACGCTCTCGCGAGGAGCGCCAGCCGGCGTGCGGAACGGCACGGAGCGCTCGGAAATCAAAAGGAAAACTTGGCAGTGCTCGGCGTTGACACTCACAATTCCGGCCTGCTAGATTGCCGCGACATCGTCGTCGACCACTCGGCGCGACGCTTCGATTGAGCGCGGCCCGATCCTCTCGTGGATCGGGTTCGCGTCGACCGGTTCGTAGAAGTTCGATTCGCAGAAGGCGGAGAACCCGATGGCGGAGCAGAAGGAGTCCTCGGTCCTGTTCAACCTCCGGGAGCTGATGAACCTCGAAGAGGAGCGCATCAGCGACGAAGAGGACAGCAAGCGCAAGGCCGAGGAGCAGGCGCGCCTCGCCAAGGAGGCAGAGGAGCGCCGCAAGCGCGACGAGGAGGCGGCCCGCCTCCGCGCCGAGCAGGAGAGCCGGTCGGCGGCCGAGCGCGCCTCGCGTGAAGAGGAAGAGCGCAAGGTCCGCGAGAAGGAGGAGCGCGAGCTCCGCATCCGTCTCGAGGCCGAGCAGAAGGCGCGCATCGCCGAGCAGGAGCGGCTCCTCCAGCACGAGCAGGAGGTCAAGCGCATCGAGGCCACGCGCCGCAAGGGCGTGCACCCGGCGGTGTTCGCGGTGATCGGCGTGCTCGTCGTCGCCGGCGGCATCGGCGGCTACCTCGCGTACGACCAGCAGCAGACGGCGGCGGCGGAGCGCGAGCGGCTCGCGCAGCAGGTCGCAGAGCGCGAGTCGACGCAGCGCGCCGAGGCCGAGCGGCTGGCGCAGGAAGCTCAGGCCGCGGC
>JALYRN010000732.1 GCA_030855295.1 Myxococcota bacterium
GTCTCGCGGCGCTGGCGCTCGCGACGTCGCTGCTGGCTCTCGTGCTCGCGGGATGGAGCGCGTGGCAGGCCGAGCACGAGCTGCGCGAGCTCCGCATCGCGATCGAGCGCGCGGTGCGCGTGCAGCAGGCCCCGACTCTGGGTCCACCCCCCACGTTCGACACCGAGGATTGAGCGAGCCTCCGCGCCGCATTCGACCTACCATCCGCCCGGGCGCTCCATGGCCAAGATTCTCGTCGTCGACGATCAGCGAAACATGCGCACCACGCTCTCGCTGATGCTGCGAGGCGCGGGGCACGATGTGTCCGAGGGCGCCGACGGCGACGAGGCGTGCGAGAAGGTGCAGGGCGACAGCTACGATCTCGTCCTGACCGATCTCAAGATGGGCGGGCGCGACGGCATCGAGGTGCTGCGGCACACGAAGGAAGCCTCGCCGCTCACCGAGGTCATCGTGATGACCGCCTACGGCACGATCGAGAGCGCGGTCGAGGCGATGCGCATCGGCGCGTACGACTACATCCAGAAGCCCTTCAGCGAAGAAGAGCTGCTGGTGAAGGTCGATCGGGCGGTCGAGAAGCGCACGCTGGCCGGCGAGGTCCGCGTGATGGCCGCGGAGTTCCGCGAGCGCTACGGCTTCGGCAACATCATCGGCCGCAGCGGCGCGATCCGCGAGGTGCTCGCGCGCATCGTGCGCATCGCGCCGACCGACACGACCGTCCTGATCACCGGCGAGAGCGGCACCGGCAAGGAGCTCGTCGCGCGCGCGATCCACGTCAACTCCACGCGCGCCGACAAGCCGTTCGTCAGCGTGAACTGCGCCGCGATCAGCGAGACGCTGCTCGAGAGCGAGCTCTTCGGCCACGTGCGCGGCGCGTACACGGGCGCGGTCGCGACGCGGAAGGGCCTCTTCGAGGAGGCGAACGGCGGCACCTTCTTCTTCGACGAGATCGCGGAGACGCCTCCTGCGTTCCAGGCGAAGCTGCTGCGCGCGATCCAGGAAGGCGAGATCCGCCGCCTCGGCGACAACAAGCCGGTCAACGTCGACGTGCGCATCATCGCGGCGACGAACCAGGAGCTCCAGGAGGCGATCGCGGAGAAGCGCTTCCGGCAGGATCTCTACTACCGCCTGAACGTCGCCCGCTTCCACCTGCCGCCGCTGCGCGACCGCCGCGAGGACATCCCGCCGCTCGCCGAGTTCTTCAAGGAGAAGTACGCGAAGAAGATGCGGCGGCGCGTCGAGCTCGGCGAGGGCGTCGTCGACTACCTCCAGCGCTATGATTTCCCCGGCAACATCCGCGAGCTCGAGAACATGGTCGAGCAGGGCGTCGCGCTCTCCGTCGATGCGCGGGTGCGGCTCGACGACATCGTGCCGCTCGATGCGCAGCCGAAGACGGCGTCCGCGCCGAGCGGTGGGCTCGAGTCGCTGCAGGACGTGGTCGACCGCGCCGAGCGCGACGCGATCGCCGCAGTGCTGCGCGAGGTCGACGGCAACAAGGAGAAGGCCGCCGAGGTCCTGGGGCTCTCGGCGACGACGCTCTGGCGCAAGATGAAGCGCCTCAACGTCCACTCCTGAGCCAACAGGAGTGCTCGCCCCGGAGGGACTGGACGGGAGCGCACGCCGCGCGGGCGGACGGCGGCCCGTTCTCGACCCGGGCGTTTCACATCTGCAAAGGCGATTGCAGCATCGCTGCGGAAATGGGCTCGCGCCGCCCGGTGTTTCGCGGAACTACACGAGAATTTCGTCGGCACGAGCGCTGCTAGGTAGCGTCGTGGAGGCCGCGCCCCGTGGCTGCCCCCCCAGACCCCCGGGGCGCGCCACCTCCCTAATCGTCGGTATCCCTCCGCGGGATGCCCGAAGGCGAGCTGTGGCGCCGCACATCCTGATCGTCGACGACGAGGAGAATCACCGGAAGAGCCTGGCGATCGGCCTGCGGCTCGAGGGATTCATCGTGAGCGAGGCACAGGACGGCGAGCACGCGCTCGCGTGGCTCGAGGCGCACGAGCCCGACCTCGCGATCCTCGATCTGATGATGCCCGGCATCAACGGCCTCGACCTCGCGCGTCGCGTGCGGATGCGGCGTCCCGACGTCCGCGTCGTGCTCACGAGCGCGTACCACCTGAGCGAGCGCCAGCTCGAGCGCGCCGGCGTCGGCGTGATTGCCTTCGTGCCGAAGCCGTACTCGATGGACGAGCTCGCACGGTTCCTGCGCACCAAGCTCGCGCAGCGCAGCGAGCGCGCGTCGGCGGACTAGCGCGCTCCCGTCCGCGGTCCCTCCGGGGCGAGCACTCCTGCGGGCTCAGTGCTCTCGGCGCAGGCCGAGGGCGCGCATCTTCTTGTGCAGGTTCGTGCGCTCGACGCCGAGCAGCGTCGCGGCGCGCGAGATGTTCCAGTCGCACCCGTCGAGCGTCGCGACGATGTACTCGCGCTCGGCGCGGTCGCGGTGCTCGCGCAGGCTCTCTCGCGCGTCGGGGGACGTCGCTGAGATCCGCTGCATCGCCGGGTGCGAGCTGGCGGGCGGCGGGCTCGAGGACGGCGCGCGGCTCCGCGGCAGGTCCGGCAGATCACCGAGCGTGATCCGCTCGCCGCTGAGGATCGCCATGCGTTCCACCACGTTGCGCAGCTCGCGCACGTTCCCCGGCCACGGCCGCTGCGAGAGCGCGTCGAGCACGCCGGGATCCACGGGCTTCGGGCGGATGCCGTTCTCGCGACAGAAGTCGGCGAGGAAGGCCTCTGCGAGCTTCGGGATGTCCTCGGCGCGCTCGCGCAGCGACGGCGAGCGCATCGGGACCACCGCGAGTCGGAAGTACAGATCCTCGCGGAACGCGCCGCTCTTCACCGCCTCGTCGAGATCCTTGTTCGTCGCCGCGAGCACGCGCACGTCGACCGCGATCGCGCTCTCGCCACCGACGCGGGTGATCTCCCCATTCTGCAGCGCGCGCAGCACCTTCGCCTGCGCCGCCGGGCTCATGTCGCCGATCTCGTCGAGGAAGAGCGTGCCGCCGTGCGCGAGCTCGAAGAGGCCTTTCTTTCGCCCCTGCGCGCCGGTGAACGCGCCTCGCTCGTAGCCGAACAGCTCGCTCTCGATCAGCTCCGCCGGGATCGCCGCGCAGTTCACCTTCACGAAGGGCGCGTCGCATCGAGGGCTGAGGCGATGCACCGCGCGCGCGATCAGCTCCTTTCCGGTGCCGCTCTCGCCGGTGATCAGCACTCGACCGCGCGTCGGCGCGACCTTCTCGAGCTCCGCGAAGAGCCGCCGCATCACGGCGCTCTCGCCGATCATCTCGTAGCGCTCCCAGACGCTCTGGCGCAGCTCCTTCACCTCGCGCTCGAGCCGCGACGTCCTCAGCGCGTTGCGCACCGAGACCAGCACGCGCTCGCGATCGAGAGGCTTCTCGAGGAAGTCGGCCGCGCCGCGCTGCACCGCCTGCACCGCATCCGCGATCGAACCGTGCCCCGACATCACGATGATCGGCAGGGAGTCGCGGGTGGTGCGGAGCTCCGCGATCGCGTCGAGCCCGCTCATCCCCGGCAGCCGCACGTCGAGCACTGCGAGATCGACGTCGTGCTCGGCGACCATCGCGATCGCCTCTTCTGCGCTCGCGGCCTCGAGCGTCTCGAAGCCCTCGGCATCGAGCACCATCCGCAGCGTCCGACGGATGTTCTTCTCGTCGTCGACGACGAGGATCTGCTCCCCTGGCATGAACGCCCTCTACCACGCCCGCGCCCGAGAGCGCAGCGCCCGCCCGTCCGCGCAGCGCCCGCCCGTCAGCGCGGCACGACGAACGCGGCGTGCAGCGCCCGCACCGTGCGATCGACGTCGGCCTCCCGCACGAGCACCGAGACCCGCGTCGCCGCCTGGGAGATCCCCATCGTCGCGACGTCCTCGCGCGCGAGCGACTCGATCACGCGCAGCACCGCGCCGGGCCCCACCCCGCCGACGATCGACACCGCACCGAGCTCGCTCTCGAGCGCGATCCCCGGCACCTCGCGCTCGATGCGCGCGCGCGCGGCGCCCCAGTCCGGCGCGAGCGACGTCGCGAGCAGGAACGTCG
>JALYRN010000733.1 GCA_030855295.1 Myxococcota bacterium
GCGTGGAGGATCCCGATCGCCTCGCGCAGGCGGCGCTCGATGGCGCAGTGCGCGGCGCGCTGCGGCCCCTCGGCACCCAGCTGAGGTGAGCACGCGCTGAGGCCCGGGTGCGCCTGAGGCCGACGGCCCCGAGACCCGACGGTGCGCGGCGTGGGCGTGTTACGCTCGCGCCGCATGGCAGGCCGCTACCAGGCCGAGCTCCGGCGGGTCTTCCGCGCACCGCGCGCGCTGGTGTGGGCGATCGTCTCGGACACCAACCGCATCGATCGCGCGGCCGGGCTCGCGGTGCCGCGCTATCAGTGGATCCGCGACGAAGAGCGCCTGCTGCGGCACGCGACCGCGTCCGAGCTCGGGATCGAGCTGCAGTGGATCGAGCCGCCCTATCGGTGGATCGAGGGCCGCTTCGTCGAGAGCCATCGAACGTTCATCAAGGGCCCGCCGAAAGAAGGCGGGCTGCGCGTCCACCTGAGCGACGTCGAGGGCGGCACCGAGGTGCACGCCGTGCTCTACGTCGACGGACCGTTCTGGGTGGGCTGGATCCAGAAGCCGAAGTTCAAGCGCGGTCTCGCCCGCTACTTCGACGCCATCGAGACCGTGCTCGAAGACGAGACCGAGCGCGACGGCTCGAACGCAGAGCCCGCCGTCGTCCGCGCGCGGCGCCTGATGTCGCGCAGCTACGCGCCGATCACCGCGGGACCGCGCACGCCGGTCGACGAAGAGATGCTCGGCACCCGCATCGCGGCGATGCGCCGCGCGCCGATCGACGCCGCGATCCTCGATCGGATCATCGCATGGCTGCGTGAGCGTCCCGACGACGACGTCGCGCAGATCCGTCCCTTCGAGCTCGCGCGCACGTGGGGCGTCGATCGCCGCGAGGTGCTGCGCGCGTTCCTGCACGGCACGCAGCACGGGCTCGTCGAGCTCAGCTGGCAGATCAACTGCCCGATCTGCCGCGTCGGCGCGCGCATGGTCGACGACCTCGGCGCGCTCGACGGCAAGTCGCACTGCGGCGCGTGCGAGATCGACTACGAGATCGACTTCGCGCAGCACGTCGAGGCGGTCTTCCCGGTCAGTCCCGCGGTGCGCCGGGTCACGCCCGCGCTCTACTGCGCGTCGAGCCCCGCGTTCCTGCCGCACGTGCTCGCGCAGCTGCGGCTCGAGCCCGGCGTGACGCGCGAGGATCTCGTCGATCTCCCGCCGGGCGCGATGCACCTGCGCACGCTGTGGACGCGCCGCACCGCGGAGCTGACGCTCGACGGCGCGATGCCCGCCGAGCTGCGCGTGCGCGTCACCGCCGACGCGATCGAGGTGACGCCGAGCGGCGAGCTCGCGCCCGGCGCAGCGACGAAGCTCGTCAGCGAGAACGCGAGCGAGCGCGAGGCGGTCCTCCTGCTCGAGCGCGGCGCGTGGTCCGCCGACGTGGTGCTCGGCACCGTGATCGCATCGATGCCGGAGTTCATGAACCTCTTCGCGACCGAGGCGCCGGCGGCCGGCGTCGAGCTCTCGGTCGGGCACATCGCGCTGCTCTTCAGCGACCTGACGGGGAGCACCGCGCTCTACGAGAAGGTCGGCGACGCGCGCGCGTTCGCGATCGTCGAGGATCACTTCCGCCTGATGGAGACCGCGATCTCCGCGGCGGGCGGCGCGATCGTCAAGACGATGGGCGACGCGGTCATGGCGAGCTTCCCCACGGCGCGCGAGGCGATCGCCGCCGCGCTCCAGATGATCGCGATGCACGACGCGAAGTACGGCGCGATCGGACTCGGCGTGAAGGTCGGCGTGCACGCGGGCCCCTGCCTGGCGGTGCGCGCGAACGATCGGCTCGACTACTTCGGCACGACCGTCAACGTCGCGGCGCGCCTCCAGGCGCAGGCCCGCGCGAGCGAGGTCGTGCTGACCGAGACGCTCGCGCTCGAGCCCGGCGTGCGCGCGCTGATCGAGGCGCTCCCGAGCCGCCCCTTCGGCGCGACGCTCAAGGGCATCCGCGAGGAGCAGCGCCTGCGCGGGGTCGATGCGCGCTCGGCGTCGACGAGCGCCCCGCCGGTCGACGAGACCGATGCACCGGAGGCCTCGTCCCAGGAGGCCGCCCGCGTCTGACAGGAGTGCTCGCCCCGGAGGGCGCGGACGGGAGCGCGCGCAGCGCGCGGACGGAAGCGACCGGAGCGGGCGAGCCGATCAATCGGCGCGCTCAGGTCGTCGCCGGATCGTCGCGACCGAGCGCGCGATCGACGATCGGCTTGAGCTCGCCGCTCTGGAACATGTCCCGCACGATGTCGCAGCCGCCGACGAAGCGACCCTCGACGTAGAGCTGCGGGAACGTCGGCCAGCTCGCGTACTCCTTCATGCCCTGACGAAGGTCCTCCTCCTTCAGGATGTTGACCGTCGCGAAGTCGGCATCGAGGCGCTTGAGCACCTCGCAGACGGTCGCGGAGAAGCCGCACTGCGGAAAGCTCTTCGAGCCCTTCATGAAGAGCACGATCTTGTGGGATCCGAGGACCTCTTCGATGCGCTGGCGGAGCTGGTCGTCCATGTCGTCTCTCCCTGCAGGTCCTGGGTGCTGGCTCAACCCCGGGGGCCGTTCTGCTGCCATGCCTCGGGCGTGTACGTCTGGAGCGCGAGCGCGTGCACCGCGCCCGCCATCAGCTCGCCGAGCGCGCGGTACACCGCCTGATGCTGCTCGACGCGCGACATCGCGCGGAACGCGGGCGAGACCACGGTCGCCTGGAAGTGATCCTTGGTCCCCGTGAGGTCCTCGATCCGCACCAGCTCGGCGTCGGGCAGTGCCGCTCGGATCCGCGTCTCCAGAACATCGGGCTCGACCATCGTACGCTCCACTCCGGCGAGATCCGCGCCCGCCGGGGCACACTTCTGCGGCGTGCTCGCCGCTCCGTCAAGCGACCCAGCCGAGTACCGCGCTCGCAGACCCACCACGCTGGTACCCTCGCCGGTTCGCGATGCCGAAGCTCCCGCCCCGCGCCCACGACCCCCGCCGCCCCCGCGTGGCGCCGGCCTCGTTGCACGCGGCCGTGACCCGCGCGAAGGCGGCCGCCACCCGCGCGATCTTCGACCTCGACGACTCGCAGCTGTCGCCGCCCCGGCGCGCGCTCGTGCTGGTCGTGCGCCTCGTGTGGCTGACCGTCGGCGGGTTCTTCCGCGAGCGCCTCCAGATGCGCGCCGCGTCGCTCGCCTTCGCGACCGTGCTCGCGATCGTGCCCGCGGCCGCCCTCGCGTTCGCGGTCGCCGACGCGCTCGGCATGACCGATCTGTTGATCGACGACACGATCGAGCCCTTCCTCGCCGACATGCTCGGCGACGCCGAGGATCCGGCGCTCCCGCCGGGCGTGCAGGGGCTGCGCTCGACGATCGACAGCCTCCTCTCGCTCGTGCGCGCGACCCACGTCGCCGGGCTCGGGGTCGCGGGCTTCGCGGGCGTGATGATCGCGCTCGCGCGCGTGCTGCGCGGCGTCGAGGAAGCCTTCGCGCACGTGTTCGAGCATCGTGGTCCGCCGCGCACGCTGGCCCGGCGCGGGCGCGCCTTCGCGGTCGTCGTGCTGACGACCCCGATCGGGATGTCGTACGCGATCACCTCCGCCGTGCTCTCGCACGACACCGCCGCGGGTCGCTGGGTGACCTCGATCATCCCGTTCGCGCCGCTGCGCGATCTCTTCCTGACGGTGCTGCCGCCGGTCATGGTGATGCTCGCGCTGCTGGTGCTCTACCTCGAGCTGCCCGACGCCGAGATCCGGCCGCGCTCCGCGCTGCTCGGCGCCGCGCTCGCCGCGATCGCCTGGTACGGCCTGCAGCTGCTGCACATCCGCTTCCAGCTCGGGATCGCGCGCTACAACGCGATCTACTCGGGCTTCGGCGCGTTCCCGATCCTGCTGCTGTCGATCCAGCTCTCGTGGGTGATCGTGCTGCTGGGCGCGCAGGTGATCGCAGCGCACCAGAACGCACCGAGCCTGCGCCAGCTCACCCGCGGCGCGGTGCGTGATCACGCCGAGCGACAGGCGCTCGCGGTGCGCGCGTCGATCGAGCTCGCGCGCGCCGCCTC
>JALYRN010000095.1 GCA_030855295.1 Myxococcota bacterium
GGCGTGACGCGATCGCGGCGGAGGCGTTCGAGCGCTCGTACGCGGAGGCGCCGCATGGTGCGCTCGCGGAGGACGCGCTCGCGGAGGCCGCGGTGTCGTGGTCCGCGGCGGGACGGCGCGAGCGCGCGCGGGACGTCGCGCGGCGCTACCTGGCGCTGCATCCGAGTGGCCTCTACGTCGATCGTGTGCGTCACTTGGCGGAGTGATCGGCCGTACGGCGATCGTCGCCGCGTTCTTGTGGATGTGGATCGAGCCGTCGCTCGCGCGGGCGGACCTGACGATCGCGGCTCCGTCGTGCACGGGGCTCGACGTCGAAGAGGTGCGCCGGCTGCTCGCGGTGGAGATCGAGGACGTCGCCGCGGAGTGGAGCGCGGTCGCGACACCGGTGGTGCTGCTGGGGTGCGCGGGCGAAGGGCGCGTGCGGATCGAGATCACCGATCCGATCACCGACAAGAGCGTGGCGCGCACGGTCGTGCTGTCGGAGACCGATCGCGAGCGGGTGCTGGCGATCGCGATCGCGCAGCTCTTCCTGACGTCGTGGCTCGAGCTGCTGATCGACGACGACGACGATCGCGCGGAGAGCGCGGCGGCGCGCGCGGCCGAGCGCAGAGCGCGCGAGGCGCTCGAGCGAGCCGAGGCGCGGGCCGAGGCCGACGCGGACACGCGAGCGGAGCCGGAACCGCACACGGAGCCGGAGCCGGAGGCGCGAACGGAGCCGGAAGCGCAGCTCGAGCCCGTCGCCGACGCGCGCCCCTCGATCACCGGCGAGCTCTCGCTCGAGGGCGGCGCCCGATTGCGGCTCGATGGCGAGCAGCTCCCCACCGCGACCGCCGCGCTGCGCGGCGCGCTCGTGATCGACGACGCGCTGATCATCGGCCTGCGCACCGCGTTCGAGTGGTCGCGCGCGACCCGGACGCGCGGGACGATCGACGCCTACGGCGCGACGATCGGCATCGGTGCGGGCTGGAGATCGCCCTCCGTCGGAGCGTTCTTCGTCGACGTGATCGCGTGGATCGCGCCGATGTGGATCCTGCTCGAGGGCCGCCCGAGCTCGGCCGATGTCGCGGGCGGCACGACCCAGGCGATCGCGGCCGAGGCCACGATCGAGATCGCGCCCTCGCTGCGGGCGGGGCCCGTGATCATCGCGCTCGCGCTCGCCGGGGGCGGCATCGCATTCGCGCCCGAGGGCATCGTCAGCGAGGAGCGGCCCGTCGTGGTCGGAGGCGCGCTGCTCTCCGCGTCGCTGCGAATCTCGATCGTGCCGTCACAATGGTGAGCCGATCCCGATGCATGCTCGGCACTCCATGGCACCTCACGAGGAGCCGTGTACGAGATGAACCTTCGACGATTTCTTCTCCTTCTCCCCCTCGCGACGTCGGTCGGTCTCGGTGCGTGCGGCAGCGAGCCCGTGCTGACGGACCGCGACGGCGGCATGACGGTCGAGCCCGACGCGTACGTGCCGATGGTCGACGGCGGTCGTGGCGACGCCGGGCCGCCGCCGGTCGACGCGGGGCCTTCGTGCTCCGAGCGCGAGCCGGCGCCGCCGAGCGATCCGACCGCGGGTGACTGGGCGCAGCGCTTCGCGAACCCCGGCGTGGGCGGCGACCTGCCGAACGTCAACGCGTTCGCGTTCGGCGCGGATGGCACCGTGTACGTCGGCGGCGAGTTCACGACGGCGGGCTACGCGCCGGCAGCGAACATCGCGACGTGGGATGGCGCGACCGGCTGGGCCGCGATGGGCGAGGGCCTGAGCGGCCGCGTTCGATCGATCGCGGTCGGCGCCGATGGCCGCGTGTGGGTCGCGTACGCGCCCGACATGGGCTGGGAGGCGACGCGCATCGCGCGCTGGGACGGCACCGCGTGGACGACGATCGGCGACGCCGACGGAGCCATCGAGGAGATCACGCTCGTCGGCACGACGCTGCTCGCCGGCGGATATTTCGGCGCGGTCGAGGGCGTGACCGCCGGCGGCCTCGCGCGTTGGGACGGCACGGGCTGGAGCGGCTGGCCGGGGCTCGCACCCGACCAGGGCGTGCTCGCGATCTCGGCGACGTCGCTCGACGACATCTGCATCGGTGGCGACTTCGAGACGCTCGGCGTGATCGAGGCGCGACAGGCGGCGTGCTGGAACGGAACCGCGTGGCAGGCGCGCTCGCTCCCGCTCCAGTTCTACCGCGGCATCATGGATCTCCAGCGCGATCCCGCGGACGGATCGCTGGTCGGCGCGGGTGACTTCATGCTCGACGAGACCGGCACGACCGGCGGCAGCATCGCGCGCTGGGTCACCGACCGCTGGGAGCTGATCGGCGGCGGCGCGATGGCCGAGTTCGGCCCGGGCAGCACCAAGGAAGTGCGCGGCGTCGCGTTCGCGGCGAGCGGCATGTTCATCGGCGGCGCGTTCCGCCAGGTGAACGACGCGGACCCGATGGAGGTCAACGCCGCGGCGCGCTGGGATGGCACGACGTGGAACGATCTGGGCGGCGGTCTCTTCAAGGAGGTCGGCTTCAGCCTCGACACCACGAACGTGTTCACGGTCGCGGCGGGGCCCGACGGCAGCGTGTACTTCGGCGGGCTCTTCACGCGCGCAGGCACGACGCGCGTCGCGCACGTCGTGCGCTGGGACGGCACGTACTGGTCGGCGCTGCGCACGCCCGGTGAGCGCTACGAGGGCGTCGGCGGCAGCGTGCATGCGCTCGCTCGCGAGCACGCGTGCTCGGTGTACGTGGGCGGCGTGTTCGACTACGCGGGCGGCGTCCGCGCGAACGGCATCGCGCGCTACTCGCTCGAGGGCGGCTACGAGTCGCTCGGCGACGGCGTGATGGGCGCGGTGCAGGACATCGCGACGTTCGGCGACGGACGCATCGTGATCGGCGGCGGGTTCATCGACGCGGCGAGCGGAACGCAGTTCCGGAACGTCGCCGTGTGGGACGGAACCAGCTGGAGCGGTCTGGACGGCGGCCCGGACGGTCAGGTGTGGGCGGTGGCGGTGGATCCCTCGGGCTCGCCCGACGATCCGGATCTCGTGTACGCGGGCGGTAGCTTCGTGACCGCGGGCGACGCCGACGCGCACGGGATCGCGGTGTGGAACGGCGAGGCGTGGGCCGAGGTCGGCGGCGGGCTCACCGGGTATCCGTTCGAGTGGGATCCGACGATGAATTCGGAGGCGTACCCGTATGACGTGCTCGTCGATCCGGCGACCGGTGACGTCATCGTGGCGGGAACGTTCCGCAGCGTCGGTGCCGACGAGTTGGTCGTGAACAACATCGCGCGCTGGGACGGCGAGTCGTGGCACGCGTACGGCGAGGGCCTCGGCGACCTCTTCGGCGCGGTGCACGCGCTGGCGTTCTGGAACGGGCAGCTCGTCGCGTCGGGCTCGTTCGACACCAGCGGCGAGACCGAGGTCGGCCACGTCGCGACCTGGAACGGCACGAGCTGGGAGCGGCTCGGACCGATCGCGCTCGACGGGTTCGCGGTGTCGGCGCTCGAGCCCATCGGCGATGCGCTCTACGCGGGCGGCATGTTCGCGGTGACCCCCGGCGGCGAGCAGGCGCACGTCGCGGTCTACGACGGCACGTCGTGGACGGATCTCGGCGCGGGCGTCAGCGACATCGTCGAGGCGCTGATCGCGATGGACGAGGGCGTCTATTTCGGCGGCACCTTCGACCGCGCGGGCACCTCGCCGTCGGTCGGACTGGCGCTCTGGCAGTACGCGGAGTGAGCGGCTGACGAGCCCTCTCGGAGAACGAGCTGATGCGACACTCGATCCTCTCGCTCGCGCGACCGCTCGCGGTGACCTCGACGGCGCTCGCCCTCGTGGCTCTCGCGAGCGTCGGATGCACGACCGGAACGCCGGCATCGGACGATGCCGGTGGTGACGGGGGCTCGCAGGTCGTTCAGCTCGTCCTCGATCCTCCGTCGGTCGAGCTGAGCAGCATCGATGGATCGATGCCGAGCGTCACGTTCCGTGCGTACGCGACGATGCTCGACGGGCAGCGCGTCGAGGTCACGCCGGATCGCTGGACGCTCGCGCACGACCGGCTCGGCGCGATCGACGAGAGCGGCACCTTCCTCGTGAGCGGGCGTGCCGGCGGAACGGTGGAGCTCGTCGCGAGCATGCCGGGCGCGATCACCCGCATCGAAGGCCGCGCGTCGATCTCGGTGAACGTCGACCTGACGCTCCCCGCGCACCCGTCGGTGCCGCCCAGCGTGATCGATCGGTTCGGCACGCTGCCGGAGAGCGACGATCCGTTCGCCGCCGCGACGATCCTCTATCCGCTCGAGGGCGCGCGCATGCCCAACAACGTCGCTCCGCCCGTCGTGCAGTGGCATCCGCGCGAGTCCGGCGGCGACGGCTTCCGCATCACGCTGACCGCTCCGCACGCGGCGGTGCGCGGCTTCGCGTACGACGACGGCCGCACGTTCCAGTCGAGCTGGCCGATCGATGCGTCGGCGTGGCGCATCGTGGCGGACAGCGCGCGCTCCGAGGAGATCGAGATCCGCGTCGATCGGCTGCCGTCCTCGGCCGAGGCGATCGTCCCCGGCAACCCGGTGCGGATCTGGCTCAGCGAGGACGGCGTGTTCGGCACGCTCTACTACTGGGAGGTCCGCACCGATCCGCAGGCGAGCGACGTGCTGCGCATCGATGCCGCGACGGGCGCGCGCCAGAGCGTGTTCGGCACCAGCGACGGCGCGTGCGTCGGCTGTCACGCGCTCTCGCACGACGGCCGGCGTCTCGCGGCGACGCTCGACTCGCGCGGCACCAGCTGGGTCACCGCGCTGGTCGACACCGCGACCGCGACCGAGCCGCCGCCCGATCTGATCGCGCCGCTCTCGCCGGCGTATCACTTCCTCTCGTTCTCGCCCGACGACACGCGGATCCTCGCGAGCCGCGCGGAGGGCGCCGATGGCGCGAGCGCGACGCGGCTCGTGCTCCTCGACGGCGCGAGCGGCGAGGAGATCCCGGCCACCGGGCTTCCCACCGGCGACGCGGGCTATCCGGCGTGGTCGCCCGACGGAGGCTGGGTCGCGTGGATGGACGGCGGCGGCGACGGACCGCGCGGCACAGACACCGCGACGCGGATCACGATCGCGCCGGTCGGCGAAGGCGACGCGTTCGGCGCGACGCGCGTGCTGCACGACGGTGCGTCGCTCGAGGACACGCTCGAGGGCGGCTCGACCGACTCGCGACCGACGTGGTCTCCCGACGCGCGCTTCGTCGCGTTCGCGCACGGCACGCGCTCGGTGTCGGCGAGCGACATCTCCGGCGTGCCGCCGCGCGCCGCGATCTACCTGGTCCCGCGCGATGGCGGCGACGCGATCCGGCTCGAGCGCGGGATGGGCCGCGACGGACCGGTCGACGCGTTCTGGCCGGTGTTCTCGCCCTTCTCGACCGAGGAGGCAGACGGCACGCGGCTCTACTGGCTGGCCTTCTACTCGCGCCAGGACTACGGCAACGCGCGCGCCGGCACGCGCGGCAGCGAGCGCCGTCAGCTCTGGGTGATGGCGATCGATCCCGAGCTCGCGGCGGCGGGCGAGGACCCGAGCTCGCCTCCGTACTGGCTGCCCGGTCAGGACGTGCTCGCCGACGACATCGCGGCGCAGTGGGCGCCGACCAGCTGCCGCGGCCGCGACGAGACCTGCAGCGCGTCGAGCGAGTGCTGCTCGGGGGAGTGCGCGGCGGCGGATCCGTCGATGCCGGACGTGCTCACGTGCCGTCCGCCGATCGCGTGTCGTCGCGGCGGAGAGTCGTGCGAGGACGCGAGCGACTGCTGCGGCGGGCTCGCCTGCAACCTCGGCGTGTGCGGATACGTGCCGCCGATCTGACGATGCTCCGGAGAAGGAATCGCGTCATGCGTCGCCACTTCGCTTCGATCCCGATCGCTGCGCTCGTCGCGCTCTCCGCGTGCACGATCGAGAGCGCACCGATGCTCTCTCCGCGCGACGGCGGCCCGCCCGACGCGCCGTACGATGCGCCGCCGTCGGACGGCGGGTTCTCGTGCGTGCCGGACGAGCCCGGCTGCTATGGGCACGTGCGCTACGTCTGCGGCGACGACGGCACGACGCGCGTCGACGAGGAGCTCTGCCCGGGCGCATGCGATCCGGCGATGGGATGCGTGCAGTGCGTGCCCGGCACGTTCCGCTGCGACGGCGACTGGTCGACCGTGTGCGACGCGCAGCACCAGTGGCGCGCCGTGCGCGACTGCAGCGAGTGGGGCTCGGCGTGCGGCGCGGCGGGGCTCTGCGAGGACGCCTGCGGCGCGGCCGAGGCGGCACGCTCCAACGTCGGCTGCGAGTACTGGCCGGTGCCGCTCGCGAACACCGACGAGCTCGATCAGGAGGCGTTCGACTTCCGCGTGGTCGTCACGAACCCGGGCCGCGATCTCGCCGAGGTGACGATCACGCGCGGCGGTCGCTTCGAGGCGCGCGAGACGGTCCCGCCGGGCGCGGTCGCGGAGATCCGCCTGCCGTGGATCGACGGCGTGTCGTTCCCGTTCCCCGTCAACGAGTGGGAGAGCATCGTCACCGAGAACGGCGCCTACCGGCTCACGTCGACGCGGCCCGTGATCGTCTCGCAGTTCAATCCGTTCCACTACGCTTCGCGCGGCGCGCACTCGTACACGAACGACGCGTCGCTCTTGCTCCCGACGCACGTGCTCGGCGACGAGTACTTCGCGACCTCGTACGTCCCGTTCTCGAAGGCGCACGGCTACGAGGACTACGTCCAGTACGGTCGCTACCCCGGATGGATCGCGGTCGTCGGGGTCAGCGAAGAGCCGGCGAGCATCGAGATCCTCGTCACCGGAGACACCGCCGCGGATCGCGGCGGTCGCTGGAGCGCGACGCCGAGCGGCGGAACGATCCGCTTCACCCTCGCACGCGGCGAGGTAGCGCAGATCGCGGCGGCCGTACCGCCGGGCTGCGGGACCGATCGACCGGGCTGGCACCCGTTCGATGCCGATCCCCTCAGCCGCAACGGCGCCTGCCGCGAGGCGCAGTTCGATCTCACCGGCTCGCGCATCACCGCGGACCGCCCGATCTCGGTGTTCAGCGGGCACACGTGCGCGGACGTGCCGCACACCGCCGGCGCCTGCGATCACCTCGAGACGCAGCTCGCGCCGGTGCCGACGTGGGGCGAGCGCTTCGCGACGACGCCGATGCGCGATCCGGGCACCAGCGCGCCGAACCTCGTGCGCATCGTCGCCGCGCGCGACGACACGACCGTCACGATCGATCCGCCGCAGCGCGATCACCAGGGCGCGATGGTGTCCACGGTCGAGCTCGACAGCGGCGAGCACGTCGAGCTGATCATCGGCGCGGCGATCGAGATCGAGGGCGACCAGCCGATCCAGGTGGCGCAGATGATGGTCGGTCAGCACATCTCGGATCCGCCGCTCGAGCGCGGCGACCCGGCGCTCACGGTGCTGGTGCCCGAGGAGCAGTTCCGCCGCACGTACGTGTTCGTGACCCCGTCGTCGTACACGCCGGTCGTGAACGGGCAGTCGTACCTGCTGGTCTCGCGCGAGCCCGGAGACGCGATCACGCTCGACGACCGCGAGGTCACGGCGACCTGGGAGCGCGTCGGCGACCGTGAGGTCGCGCTCGTTCCGGTCGGCGGCGGCACCCATCGTCTGTCGGCGTCGGAGCCGGTCGGGCTCATCGCGTACGGCCTCGGCGAGTACACGTCGTACGCATATCCGGCCGGTCTGGACCTGCGCATCATCCCCTTCTGATGCGCGCGGCACCTCCGCGCGCTCACACTGTGGTCTGAACGTACGCGCAGCGTCGTGTTGGCACCGGGGCACCCGTTCGGGTACACAGTTCGGCTGCCCTTCCCGGGGCAGCCTCTGGCGAGACGGTGCCGTGAACCAGTTCAAGCGCCTGAGGGACGCCGCGATCAGCGTCGTGCTCCTCGCCTTCCCCTTCTTCGTGCTGAGCGCGCACCTGCGCGATCCCGCGCGCATGAACCCGGTGGACGAGGCGGTGCTCACGTTCACGTCGGGCTTCCAGTCGGTCGCGTCGGGCGCCGCGCGCTGGGTCTCCGACATCGTCGAGGACTACGTCTACCTGGTCGAGGTCGGAGACGAGAACGAGCGCCTGCGCCACCAGGTCGCCCGCCTCGAGGAAGATCGCCAGCGGCTCTCGGCCGAGGGCATCGAGAACCGTCGGCTGCGCTCGCTGCTCCAGCTGCGCGAGCGGCTCGGCGGCGAGGTCCTCGCCGCGCAGGTGATCGGGAAGGACGTCTCTCCGTTCTTCCGCGTCACGCGCATCGAGCTCGATCGCGGCGAGCGCGATCTCGTGCGTCCCGGCATGCCGGTCGTCGCCGCGCAGGGTCTGGTCGGCCAGGTCCGGCGCGCGTGGGGCCGCTACTGCGACGTGCTCCTGATCGTCGATCGCACCAGCGCGGTCGACGTCAACGTCCAGCGCACCGGGGCGCGCGGGATGCTGCGCGGCACCGGGGAGAGCGAGCGCTACATGGCGCGCGTGCAGTACCTCGGTCGCGAGGACGCGGTGCGCGTCGGCGATCTCGTGCACACGAGCGGCCTCGGGCAGCGCTTCCCGGCGTCGATCCTGGTCGGCCGCGTGACGCGCATCGTGCGCCAGGAGTTCGGGCTCTGGCAGGAGGTCGAGGTCACGCCCGCGGTCGACTTCTCGAGCCTCGAAGAGGTGCTGGTGCTGACCCAGGGCTCGCGCGAGCAGGGCGTCGTGGAGGCCGAGCGCCCCGAGGACGCGCGTCGCAGCGGCGCGGCGGAGCTCTGATCGGACGACGATGCGCAACGTCGGCTTCCTCTCGTTCGGGTTCGTGCTCCTGGTGCTGCAGGCGGCGCTCGCGGCGCACGTGACGCTGCATCCGTTCACGCCGAACCTGCTGCTGCCGATCGTGATCTTCCTCGGCGTGCAGCAGGACGTCGGCATCTTGCGCGGGGCGCTGATCTCGTTCGTGCTCGGCTATCTGCTCGACGAATTCTGCGGCTCGCCGATGGGCCTTCAGACGTTCGTGCTGGTCGCGTCGTTCATGGTCGCGCGCGGCGCCGGCATCCGGCTCTTCCTGCGCGGGTCGCTCTTCCAGGTGGGCCTCGTGTTCGTCGCGTCGATCCTCGCGGGCGGCACCATCCTCGCGCTGCGCGCGATCTTCTCGCCGCCCGATCCGTTCCCGCTCGAGATGCCGGCCAGTGGGCTCGCCGGCGACCTGGTGGCGCTGTTCACCGGGACCACCGAGGACGACGCGCCGCGCGTCGGCAACGTGGTCGGGATGGCGCTGACGCTGGTCGGCTCGGCGGCGATGACGGCGCTCTTCGCGCCTGCGATCTTCTCCGCGATGCGGCGCATCGACGCGCTGCGCGCGCGGCGTCGCGACGCCACCGAAGGAGCGCCGGCCGAATGAGCTTCCTCAGCGTCCGCCGCGAGGTCGGCGAGTTCCGCAAGCGCTACAAGTGGATGGCGCTCTTCGTCATCGTGATCTTCGGTGCCTTGTTCGGGCGCCTGTTCCAGCTGCAGATCGTGGAGACCGAGCACTACTCGGCGATCGCGCGCGAGAACATCACCAAGACGCTGACGCTCCCGGCCACGCGCGGGATCATCCGCGATCGCGCGGGGCGGATCGTCGTCACCAACCGTGCGGCGTACGACGTCTACATCACGCCGCGGCTGCTCGCCGAGGGCGACTTCGATCGCATCGCCGCGCTGATGGGGATGAGCGCCGAAGAGCGCGCGGACTTCGCGCAGCGGCTCGAGCGCGTGCCGACGCACCGGCGCACCCACCAGATCCGCTTCTTCACCGACATCCGGCGCGATCAGCTCGCGTCCCTCGAGACCCACGAGCTCGACCTGCCGGCGATCGACGTGATCGTCACGCCGATGCGGACCTACCCGTTCGAGCACCTCGGCGCGCACGCGATCGGATACCTGAACGAGCTGACGGCAGAGGAGCTCGACGAGCTGCGTCCCGCCGGATACCGCCTCGGCGATCGCATCGGACGCAGCGGGATGGAGCGCGCGTGGGAGAGCTTCCTGCGTGGACGGCGGGGCTATCGCCGCGTCCCGGTCGACGCCCGTGGTCGGATCATGGAGGGCGTGACGATCGACGACGGTCGTCCGACGCTGGTCGATCCGGTGCCCGGCCGCGACATGACGCTGACGATCGACATGGACCTGATGCGGATCGCGGAGCGCGCCTTCCGCGGCCATCCGAGCGGCGCTGCGGTCGTCGTCGACGTCAACACCGGCGCCGTGCTCGCGGTCTACAGCAAGCCGAGCTACGACCTGAACGAGTTCACGAGCGGCATGAGCCGCGATCGATATGCGGAGATGCGCGATCCGCGCTCGTTCCGCCCGCTGATCGATCGGACGATCTACGAGAGCTACTTCCCGGGCTCGACCTTCAAGCCGATCACCGCGATCGCCGCGCTCCAGGACGAGATCGTCGACCCCGCGGCGCGCGTCGAGTGCCAGGGCGCGTACACGCTCGGGCGCACGCGCTTCCGCTGCACGTCGGTGCACGGCGAGGTCGACATGCGCCAGGCGATGGTGCAGTCGTGCAACGTCTACTTCTACCGGCTCGGTGAGGTCGTCGGAATCGATCGCCTGGCGCGCACCGCGCAGGACTTCGGCCTCGGCCGGCGCACCGGCGTCGGCATCAACACCGAGGCGTCGGGCTTCATCCCGACGCGCGAGTGGTACGAGCGCGGCGATCACCACTGGCGCGCGGGCTACGCGCTGAACACCGCGATCGGACAGGGCGACACGCGCGTGACGCTCGTCCAGCTCGCGACGGCATACGCCGCGATCGCGAACGGCGGGACGCTCTACGTCCCGCAGCTCGTGCACACCGTCAGCTCGCCCGACGGATCGATCGTGGAGGAGTTCGAGCCGCGCGTGCGACGCCGCGTGCACGTCGACCGCGAGCACCTCGCGTACGTGATCGACTCGCTGTACGGCGCGGTGAACGACCTGGGCGGCACCGCGTACGACGCGCGCATCGAGGGCGGCGTGACGATCGCCGGCAAGACCGGCACCGCGCAGGTCAGCGAGCGCGCGCGGCACGACATCGATCCCGACCGCGCGTGGTACCTCAACCGACCGCACGCGTGGTTCGCAGGGTTCGCGCCGGCGGAGGATCCGGAGGTCGCGATCGTGGTGCTGGTCGAGCACGGCGGCGCCGGTGGCCGGCAGGCCGCGCCGATCGCGGTGCGCATGCTCCAGGAGTACCTCGGGGGCCGCGACGCCGCCGCCGCGGCGAGCGCCGCAGAGCCTGCGAGAGCGAGATAGTGGCGACGCTCGGAAAGGGGTTCCGCGATCACTTCGACTGGCCGCTCTTCGTCGCGGTGGCGGCGATCGCGGTGATCGGGGTGACCAACCTGTACAGCGCGACGAGCGCGGCGCGGGCGTCGCTGTCGGAGCTGTACATCCAGCAGATCTACTGGCTGACGCTGGGCGCTGGCGTCGCGGTGCTGATCGTCGCGATCGACTACCGGCACTTCGAGCGCTTCGGCTGGGTGGCGTACGGGATCGGCCTCGTGCTGCTGGTGCTCGTCTTCCTGCTCGCGCCAGAGATCCGAGGCTCGCAGCGATGGATCCGCATCGGCTCGTTCTCGCTGCAGCCGAGCGAGCTGATGAAGGTGTTCCTGATCATCGCGCTCGCGAAGTACCTGCACAACGATCCGAAGACCGAAGGCAGGACGCTCAAGGACCTCGTCATCCCCGGCGTGATCCTCGGCGTGCCGATGCTGCTCATCCTGCGGCAGCCCGATCTCGGCACCGCGCTGATGTGCGCCTTCATCTTCGCGAGCATCATGATGCTCACGAACCTGAAGCTGCGATCGCTGGTCACGCTCGTCGGCACCTTCGTGCTCAGCGCGCCGCTGATCTGGTTCGCGGGCCTCGAGGAGTACCAGCGCGGCCGCTTCATCTCCTTCTGGGACATGCTCTTCGGAGAGAACCCCGACATCCTCGGCGACGGCTGGCACACGTATCAGTCGATGGTCGCGATCGGGAGCGGCGGCTTCTGGGGCAAGGGCTTCATGCAGGGCACGCAGAACCAGCATCGGTTCCTGCCCGACCAGCACTCCGACTTCCCGTTCGCGGTGTGGGCGGAGGAGCACGGCTTCCTCGGCGTGATGCTGCTGTTCGGGCTCTACGTGTTCGTGATCCTCTGGGGGCTGAAGATCGCGAGCACCGCGAAGGATCGCTTCGGCGCCGTCATCGCGGTCGGCGTGAGCGCGTTCTTCTTCTGGCACACCGTGATCAACCTCGGGATGGTGTGCGGCCTGCTGCCGGTCGTCGGCATCACGCTGCCGCTGTTCAGCTACGGCGGCTCGAGCGTGCTCGTGAGCATGACCGGCATCGGCTTGCTGATGAACGTCTCGATCCGCCGTTTCAGCTTCTGACCGAGTCGCTCGCGTGGCGTGCCGGGAAGCGATCGGGGGCGAGGGCGTATCCTGCCGCCGATGGGGATCCTGATCGCGTTCGTGGTCGCGCTCGGGGCCTGCGGGCTCCTCTACGTGCTGACGCAGCGCCGACCACGCGTGCGCACCACCGGCGAGCTGCGCGTGCAGCTGCGGCGCATGACGCACGACGCCGACGTCGCCGAGCGCTTGCTCGAGCGCATGCGGCGGCGTCATCCGAGCTCGAGCGAGGCGGCGATCCTGCGCCTCGCGATCGCCGAGCTGCGCTCGGATCGACGGCGCTGACTCGCGACTGCTCGCGACCCGCTCGCTGGCTAGGGGGCTCGGATCACGAGACCGAGCGCCACCGTCGGCTGCACCGGCCACGGTGCGTGCAGCACCTGCGCGTCGCCCGCGCGCTCGAGCACGAAGCGTGGCGCCGTGGCGAGCACGTCCGCGCCGACCGCGAGCTCGACCCCGAGCGCGCCCGAGAAGAGCGGCGGCATCCACTGCGCGCGCGCCTCCGCGCTCGCGACGAAGCTCACGCCGGTGGAAGCGCTCGTCGGCTCGATGCTGGGATCGCGCACGTCCGTCGAGCGGTGGTGGGCCAGCACGCCGATCGTCGCGCCGATCAGCGCGCGCCACTCGCCGTCGTCGACGAGCTCGATCGCGGCGCCGGCGCGCGCCGTGTAGCGCGTGACGATCACCGACACGACGTCGTGCGCGAGCTCCTCGGGGGCTCCGAGCCGGCCCAGCACCACGAGCTCGAGTGGGCCCACGTCGACGGCGAGGCGCAGCGCCGGGCCGAGGTGTGCGCGTGGCGCTGC
>JALYRN010000001.1 GCA_030855295.1 Myxococcota bacterium
GAAGAGATTTCAGGACCAGGAACATGGAACGGCTTCGGCATCGTCGGGATCCCATTCTCCGCCCATCGCTACAGAGATATCGAGAGGAAGCTGTCTCATCCGACGTTGGCACAGAGGGGGGACGCATGGACCAGAGTCCGAGGTTCGCACCGACTCGCCGGTGCTGCTCGAGGTCTTCGGCGCTTCGGACGAGCTCGCATTCTTCCAAGAAGCGACGTGCTCGAGCTACGCCACCGACGTGCGGGGCTCGCTCGACCGCGTCACTCGCGACGGAACCCGCATCGGCGTGACGCTATCGCAGAGAGCGCCGGCCACCTGTCGCGACAGCCTCGGCCGAGCCCAGCCCGTGCTCGAGGTCTCGTGCTCGGGAGCGACCACGCTCGTCACGCGCTAGCGCAGCGACGACCCTCGTACGCCCGGAAGCGCTCGCCCGGCGGAGCGCTCGGCGACGGTTCTTGACTCTTGCGCCGTCGCCGGCACGATACGCCAGATGCGAGCGCAACGTCACGCCGTTCGGCGCCTGGCGAGCCGGATCGCAAACATTTCGTCAGTGACCTCGACGCTAGTCGATTACGTCGGCTATCTGCCAAGACACGCCGACCTGGTGACGTGCGGCGACGGGCCGCCGGAGATCGTCGAAGCGATTCGACGAGACGGCTACTTCGTCCTCGAACGCTATCTCTCCCCTCGTCGTTGCGACGAGCTCGTCTCAGAGATCGATCGGCTCATCGAGGCTCATCCGGAGCGCGTTCGCACGTTCTCCGATCAGCGAATCTTCGGGGCCCAGACACTCACTTCAGCGTTCGACGACTTCCATGGCGATCCATTCCTCGCGGCGCTCGCCGATCGCGTGATGAACGCGAAGACGGTCAACGCTTTCACTCTCGCGAACCGCCTCGCCGCACGGCCGGGCATTCGCGGATCCGGGGAGAGTTGGCACAAGGATCACTGGTTCCGTCAATTCAAGGCAATTCTCTATCTGGTCGACGTCGACGAGACCAACGGACCGTTTCAGATCCTTCCCCGGTCGCATCGACTCGGCCAGTATCTGAAGGACATGCACGCTGTCGGTCTGCCGTTTCGGGGCCTCGCCGTCACCGACGTTCAGCTCGGACAATTGCTGCACGCGGATCCGACGCGTGTGAGGACCGTCACCGCGCCGAAGGGTTCGGTGATCCTCGTGGACACCGCGTGCATCCATCGAGGGAAACCACCTGTGGCTGGCGTTCGGTATGCGCTCACGAGCTATTTCGTCGAGCGCCATCAGCTCTCGGAAGCGTTCATCGAGCGCTTTCAACCCGCGAATGCCGACGATCTGCGGCGCGTGCGGGCGGATGACGTCCTCTGGCCCAGCACGACCTCGGAACACATGCGCGAACGAACCAACCAACTCCTGCGAAGCGCGAAGACCTTCTCTTTCATGCTCCGGCGGAACCCCGAGCGAGCGCTCGATATCCTGAGCCTGCGGATCGAGCGGCGAACCGGAGCACCGCTCCATCTCCTCTCGGGCAAGCGCCTGGCGACGTACATGCTCGAGCGGAGCCACACCCAGCCGGTCGATGGCACGCTCACCGAGTATGGGAACTACTACTTGGATGCGAGTCTGGTACCCGAGGATCCGGTGGTGTTCTCGCTGGGGATCGGGCGCGATATCCGCTTCGATCGAGCCGTGATGGAGCGCCACAACCCGACGCTAGTCATGGTCGATCCGACACCGAGCAGCCGTGATTTCATCGGCGAGCTCGACCTCCCCGACAACGTCTCGTTCCACAATATCGCCGTCTCGCGGGAAGACGGGATGCTCGATGTGTACCCCGACGAGTTGGAAGCCACGCTTACCGGAACTACCAGCGTGTCCATGCATCCGCACGGGTTTCACGACGCGGCATTCCAGGTGCCGTGCAAGCGGGTGTCGACCCTCATGAGAGAACACGGCGTCGACCGCATCGACGTCTTCAAGGCGGACATCGAAGGGGCCGCGCTCGGCGTGCTCGAAGACCTGCTCGATCAGGGCATCCACCCCACGCAGATCGCTGCGGAACTCGAGAAGCCGCAGAAGTTCAGCGAGTTCGCAAGCTATCTGGCGCGGATGTCCGCCCTCTTCACGCGGCTGAAGAAGCTCGGATACGACGTCTACCGTACGCGCGAGACGGACCGTGGCTGTCAGATCGAGGTGCTCGCGGTGCGGCGCCGCGCATCGGGCATGCCTGGCTAGCTAGCGATCAGCTGACCCGGCCCTCGCAGATGATCGGCACGCGGCTCCGGAAGCTCCAGTCGGTGGCTCCCGCGGCCCGCATCGCGTTCTCGACCTCCTGCCACGTCATCGGGTCGTCGTACGCGGGAGAGAGCATGTCGAACGTATCGAGCACCGCTTCGTCGTAGCGCTGCGGGCGCGTGAACTCGTCACGATCGACCCAGTTGGCGATCGGGATCGTGAACTGCGCGAGACGGCCGACCACCGGCAGCCGGTAGAGCGCGTCGGTGACCGGGAACATCACCGGCATCACCGTCTCGATCGCGCCCAGCAACACCTTCTCGGGCAAGCGCTTCGTCAGCGGACGCACGAGGTACTTCGCGTTGAGCTTCGTCCAGGGGCGGCGCGCATAGATCGTGAGCGCGAACCGTCCGCCTGGCTTCACGCACTCGATCACCCGGCGCACCGCACCCTGCGGATCCGGCGTGTGCTGGATCACCCCGAGCGAGTACGCGAAGTCGAAGGAGCCGGGCTTGAACGGCGGCTCGAGCATGCTGCCCTGCACCACGTCGACGTTGTCGAACGCACGGCAGGTCTCGGCGGTGGCGTCGACCGCGCTCGAGAGATCGAGCGCGACCAGGTTCGCCTTCCGCGCCGCTGCGATCTCGGCGAATCGCCCCGCACCGCAGCCCGCGTCGAGGCACCACTTGCCCTCGAGCTGCTCCGTCGACCAGCCCGCCTCGTTGTCGAAACGGCGGCGCGAGTGCGTGCCCGCCGTCTCGCTGTCGACCTGTACCCGGCGAAACCGGTTCCACTGCATGCCGAACGACGCCGAATACCCATCGCTCGACACGAAGCGCGGGATGCCTCGGACGATCGGATAGACCACTCCGGTCTCCGTCGATCGGAGCCGCCCCTCCACGATGCGCGCGCGTTCTTCGCGTGCATCTTCGAGCACCAAGGACGCGCCGGTGCCGGGCTCGGCGAGAATGGAGAGGAGAGCAGGTCGCATGTGGAGTTCTCGGTTGCGGCCGACGGCCGAGCCATTTCGCGGTCGCTCATACCAATCGGGGCCCGCGGCGGCAACCGCGCTCCTCTTGACTCGGGAGGTCGCCATTGCACCATGGCCCCCCCGATGGCCGTACGCCGAATGATCGGCAGCTCCGGCGCCACTCACCCGAGGAGCCTGCCGTGAGCCTCTCACTGACCGCGCGCATCCGGCAGATCACCGACCGCGTGACGGGCCGTGACGAGAGCGTGTTCGCCCCGGACCTCGAGGCGCACGCCGCTGCAGTTCGCGAGGAGATCGCGGGGCGACGCGTGCTGGTCGCGGGAGGCGCGGGGACGATCGGCGCTGCCACCCTGCTCGCGCTGGTGGATCGGAATCCGGCGGAGATCACGGTCCTCGACCCCTGCGAGAACAACCTCGCGGAGCTGGTTCGCAGCATCCGCGGTGGCGCGCGGCGGTTCGACGGCGAGCTGCGGGTACAGCCGCTGCCCTACGGTTCGCGCCTGGCCGCGCGCTTCGTCGCGGAGCTCCCGCCGCACGACGTGGTGCTGAGCTTCGCCGCGCTCAAGCACGTACGTTCCGAGCGCGATCCGTACAGCACGCTTCGGCTGCTCGACGTGAACCTCGTCGAGGCCGACCGGTTCCTCGCGGCACTGCGCCGCGCGGGGCACGGCGCGCGCGGGGTCTTCTTCGTGTCGACCGACAAGGCCGCGAACCCGGTGAGCCTGATGGGCGCGTCGAAGCGCATCATGGAGCTGCTCCTGTGGGCGCACACCGAGGGCGACGTCGCGAGCCTCCTCGACGGCGGCACCGCAGCGCCGCTGCCGCGCGTGACCACCGCGCGCTTCGCGAACGTGGCGTTCAGCGACGGGAGCCTCCCTTGGGCCTTCCTGCAGCGCCTCGAAAAGCGACAGCCGCTGGCCGCGCCGCGCGGAGTCCGGCGCTATCTGCTCTCGCCGTGGGAGGCGGGGGATCTGTGCTTGCTCGCGGCGACGCGCGCGCCGGCCTCGCACGTGGTCGTTCCCAAGCTCGATGCCGACGGCCATACCGTGACGTTCCCGGAAGTGGCCGAGGCGACGCTCGCGTGCATGGGCCTCGAGCCGGCGTGGTACGACGACGAAGCCGCCGCCCTCGCGCACGTCGAGGACGAGCGCGCGCGTGGCCGCTATCCGGTCGTCGTCACGCGCGCCGACACCAGCGGCGAGAAGGAGATGGAGGAGTTCGTCGCCGACGGCGAGACGGCGATCGACGCGGGCTTCGTCACCCTCTCCTGCATCGCCGCGCGGCCCACGTCGCGCGATGCGCTGGTCGACGTGCTGCGACGGATCGAGCGCGCCTGCACCGGCGAGGCGGCGGGCCCGAGCAAGGCCGAGATCGTCGAGTGGCTCGCGTCGCTCGTCGACGACCTGCGGCACCGCGAGACCGGCACGAGCCTGGACGCGCGATTGTGAGCTCGCTCGCCGTCGTCACCGTCGCCTACCCCGCGGCGCGACCGTTCCTCGCGGAGATGGCGGAGTCGCTGCGCGCCCAGTCGGATCGCGCTTTCACCGTCATCGTGCTCGACGACGGATGCGGAAACGTGCTCCACGCGTTCGACGGCCTGAGCGCGCGCGTGATCGCAGCCGGAGCCTCGATCGCCGACAACCGCCGTGTCGCGATCGGGGCGGCGATCGATGCGGGGTTTTCGCAGCTCGTGTTGGCGGACGCGGACGACACGTTCTCGGCGGACCGCGTCGCGCGGAGCCGCCGCGCGCTCGACGAGCACCCCCTCGTCTTCAACGAACTGCGGATCGGCGATGCGCCCGTGTTCGGAGCGCGCTTCGAGCGCGGTGCGTCGATCGATCTCGGCGCGATCCTCGATGGCAATTGTCTCGGGCTCTCCAACACCGCGGCGCGCGCGGAGGTCCTCGCGGAGCCGGCGCGCGCCATCGACGTCGACGAGCACATCGTGGACTGGGGTCTGTTCACGCGCGCGCTCGCGGCGGGCCATCGCGCGGTCTTCCTCGACGACGTGTACACGCACTACCGTCGGCACGAAGCGAGCCTCGGCACGCTCGATGCCGACGACGAGGCGGCCGTGATCCGCGCACTGGAGGTGAAGGCGAGCCACTACCGCCGCTTCGCGGCTCGTTGCGCCGCCTTCGCGGAACGCGCGGATGCGTTCGGGGCCCTCCTCGCTCGGATCCGCGAGGACGACGACACGCGGCGCGAGTACGTGCGATTCTGCCGCGCGAGCGCGCCCGCGCACCCGCTGTGGTGGGAGATCGCCCGGAGGATGCCTTGACCGAACGCCGCTACTCCGTCGAGCTCGATCAGCTGGTGATCGCGCCCTCCGACTCAGTGCTCGACGCGCTGCGCGCGCTCGACCGCACCGGGCTCGGCACCGTGCTCCTGCGTGACGGCGATGGTCGCGTGCGCGGACTCGTGACGGATGGTGACATCCGCCGATTCCTCATCGCGGGTGGCTCGATCGATCGTCCCATCTCGCTCGCCGCGACGGTCGAGTTCTTCGCAGCGACCCCGGAGATGGAACGCGCGGAGCTCGCCGCGATCATGATGGAACGCGGGTTCGACGCGGTGCCCGTGCTGGACGACGCCGGACGTCTGGTGCACCTCCACACGCTGCGCGACGTCGTGCTCCACCGGCGCCTCGAGTCGTGGGCGGTGGTGATGGCTGGCGGCATGGGCACGCGCCTGGGCGAGTACACCGAGGCGATCCCGAAGCCCATGCTCCCGGTGGGCGGGCGCCCGATCCTCGAGCGCGTCGTGCGGCAGCTCGTAAGCCATGGCTTCCGCCGGATCTTCCTCTCGGTGAATTATCTGGCGCGGATGATCGAGGATCACTTCCGCGACGGCAGCGAGTTCCACTGCTCGATCGAGTACCTGCGCGAGGAGACGCCGCTCGGCACCGGTGGCCCACTCGGACGGCTGCCCGAGAAGCCCACGGCGCCCCTGCTGGTGATGAACGGTGACCTGCTCACCAACCTCCACTTCGCGCGGCTGCTCAAGTTCCACGAGAAGCACGGCAACGTGATGACGATGGCGCTGCGGGAGCATCGCGTGAGCGTCGCGTACGGGGTCGCCGAGCTCGAGGGACACCGCATCACACGGCTCGTGGAGAAGCCCTCCATCCGCTACGACGTGAACGCCGGCGTGTATGTCGTCGATTCTTCGCTGCTCGAGCTGATCCCGCCGGCGCAGCCGTTCCCGATCACCGATCTCGCGAACGCGTGCCTCGCGAAGGGGCTGCCGGTCGGCGGCTATCGGATGGACGAGAGCTGGATCGACATCGGTCTCCCCGAGGAGTACCGACGCGCGCAGGAGGAGTGAGCGCATGCTCTGCATCATCCCGGCGCGCGGTGGCTCCAAGGGCATCCCGCGCAAGAACCTCCGCCGCCTCGGCGACGCGACCCTCGTCGCGCACGCGGTGCGCTGTGCGGCAGAGACGCCCGGCATCACGCGGATCCTCGTCTCGACGGACGACGAGGAGATCGCAGACGAGGGGCGCCGCGCCGGCGCGGAGGTGCCGTTCCTGCGGCCTGTGGAGCTCGCATCCGACACCGCGACCGCGAAGGACGCGTATCTCCACGTCTGTGCCGAGCTCGAGGCGCGTGGCTCCGCTCCGATCGCGCGTGTCGTGGTGCTCCAGCCGACGAGCCCGCTCCGGCTCGCTTCCGACGTGCAGCGCGCGATCGACGAGCTCGACCGGCGCGACGCCAACGCGGTGATCACCGTCAGCCCGGCGCCGCACCCGATCACGTGGATGATGCGCGTGAACGAGGACGGCGTGCTGCGGCCCTACGCGGACGTCGCGATCGTCGCGCGCAACCGGCAGGAGGAAGACATCGCGCTCGTGCCCAACGGCGTCGCGTTCGTGTTCCGGCGCGACTTCCTCGCCGCCTGTATTTCCTACCTGTCCGAGCGTACGTTCGCGGTCACGGTGCCGCGCGAGCGCGCAATCGACATCGACGAGGAGCTCGACCTCACGCTCGCCGAGCTGCTCTACCGGAAGAGGACGACGACATGACGACGATTCGTTTCGGAGACCGCCCCGTGGGATCGGGGCACACGCCTTACGTCATCGCTGAGATCGGAGCCAACCACAACGGCGACATGGACCTGTGCCGCCGCACGATCGACGCGGCGAAGGCGTGCGGCGCGGACGCGGCGAAGTTCCAGAGCTGGTCGACATCATCGATCCTCTCGCAGCGCGAGTTCGACAACAACCCGACCTACAGCGACAAGAAGCGCCACTTCGGCTCGCTGCGCGAGATGGTCGAGGCGTATCAGCTCACGCCGGCCCAGCACCACGAGGTCAAGGCGTACTGCGACGAGGTCGGGATCCACTTCATGTCGTCGGCGTTCTCGCCGCAGGAGGTCGATCTCCTCCACTCGCTGGAGGTTCCGGCCTTCAAGATCGCGTCGATGGACGTCACCCACCTCCCGCTGCTGAAGCACATCGGACGCAAGCGCCGGCCGGTCATCCTGTCGACGGGCATGGCGGAGCTGGGCGAGATCGAGCGCGCGATCGGCACGCTCGAGGATGCGGGCGCGAGCGCCGTCGTCGTGCTGCACTGCATCTCGGTCTACCCGGCGCCCCCGTCGATCATGAACATGCGCAACATCGCGACGTTCGCACGAGTGTTCGACCGCCTCGTCGGCTTCAGCGATCACACGCTCGGCGTCACGATGCCGATCGTCGCGGCGACGCTGGGCGCATGCGTGATCGAGAAGCACTTCACGCTCGACAAGGGCCTTCCTGGCTGGGATCACCACATGTCGGCAGATCCGAGCGAGCTGAAGGCGCTCGTGGACGGCGCGCGCGATGCCCAGGCGGCGCTCGGCTCTGCGCAGCGCGTCGTGGGCGACGCGGAGATGGCGAAGCGCATGGCCTTCCGACGGCGCGTCGTCGCCCGTCACCCCATGAAGGCCGGCGCCGTGCTGCGCGAGGAGGACCTCGACTTCAAGCGGCCGGGCAACGGCATCGGGCCCGATGAGCTCGCCTACATCGTCGGACGCACGCTCGCGCGTGACGTAGAGTACGACGAGTGGCTCGAGTGGGAGGACGTCGGCGCCCCGGGCAAGTCCTGATGCGCGCGCCCGAGAGCTACGGCTTCAAGGCGATCGGCGAGGGCGCGCAGATCTTCGAGCCGGTGGTCGTCCTGGGCGCGCAGAACATCGTCGTGAAGAACCGCTTCATGCTGAGTGCCTTCGCCTACCTCTCGGGAGGCGTCGGGACGTACCTCGGCAACTTCATCCACATCGCGACGCACACGAGCATCACCGGCGGCGGCTGGTGCGTCCTCGAGGACTTCGTGGGCGTGTGCGCGGGGGCCCGGATCATCACCGGCACCGACGACGTGTCCGGGGCCGGCATCCCGACGCCGACGATCCCGAAGGATCTCCAGGGCGAATTTCGCGCGTTCTACCGCTCGTTCGTGCACTGCGAGAAGCACTCGTTCATCGGCACCAACGCGGTGATCACGCCCGGCGTGACGGTGGGCGAAGGCACGGTGATCGGCAGCGGTGCCGTGGTCACGAAGGACCTCGAGCCCTGGGGCATCTACGTCGGCGTACCGGCGCGTCGCGTCGCCGATCGGCCGTCGAAGAAGATCCTCGAGCTCGAGGCGCGACTGCTGGAGCAGTGCCCCGCGGATCGCGAAGGCCTCGGCGAGTTCATCGCCGAGGCCAAGTCACGGCCCTGAGGATGTCCGTTACGGGCGGGGCGCGAGGAACACGTCGCGGAATGCGTTCGAGTCGCCCGCGAGGTTGGTCGCGTCGGACGTGAATGCGATGAATGCACCCGTCGGATCGATGATGGGGTAATCGGACAGGCCGTTCGGCTGACCGAAAGATCCCTCGACCCGTGTGGTGGTCGCAGCGACGCGGTCGCGGACGAAGATGTCGCCCGTGGCGTTCGTGTCGCCGCTCACCAGCGTCGTCGCACCTGAGGCCATCACTACGTAGCGGCCGTCGGCGGACGGGTGCCCGTAGACGGTGTTCTGGTCGGACTGAACGCCTGCCGTCGACAAGCTCACGAGCTCCGTCGTCAGCCCTGCACGGTCGCGGACGAAGATGTCCGTGCGACCATTGGTGTCGGCGAGGACGAGATTGGTGGCGAACGAGGAGAACGCGACGATGTTCCCATTGCGCGAGATGCGGGGGTTGATGCTCGAGCCGTTCGCCTGGGTGCCGTCGGTCGCGACGCTCAGCCGGGTGGTCGTGCGGAACGTCCGATGGTGGAAGAAGATGTCGGCGGCCGCGTTCGTGTCCCCCGTCACCAGGTTGCTCGCGCTCGAGCTGAACACGATGAACGTGCCGCTGAAGTCGAGCCACCCGCGCGTGCTGCCGGCGTTCGCGCCGACGCCGCCGGTCGCCTGCGACGCCCGAATGGTCGCGCCCGTTGCGCGCTCCGTGACGAAAACGTCATCGGCGCCGTTCGTGTCGCCCGCGACGAGGTTCGTGGCACTCGAGGTGTAGATGACCACGTTCCCGTTCCCGCTGATCCGCGGGAACAGCGATGCGCCGTTCCCCTCCAGCCCCGCGGAGCTGCGGCTGAGGCGCCAGATGCTGCCGCCGGTGCGATCCTTCACGAACACGTCCTCGACGCCATTGGTATCGCCGGGCACCAGATTCGTCGCAGCCGACGCGAACGCCACATACCGACCGTCCTCGGAAATGCTCGCGAAGATGCTGCGACCGTTCGCTTGTGCCCCGCCCGCCGACAACGAGACCCGCTGCGTGGTGCCCAAGGCGTTGTCGCGGACGAACACGTCGGAGACGCCATTCGTATCGCCAGGCACCAGGTTGGTAGCCGCCGAGATGAACGCTACGTACCGTCCATCAGAGCTCACTCCCAGGAAGTGGAATGCGCCCGCGTCGCCTTGGGCGCCCCCCGAGCTGACGCTCTGGATGTCGATGTCGCCCGCCGGGCAGGAGTTGCCGCACGAGCCGCCGCAGTCGACGCCGGTCTCGTCACCGTCCTGCACGCCGTTCGTGCAGTGCGCGGCGATGCACACGTCCGTACCGGCAGGGAATCCGTAGCTCGGACCCAGCCCGCTCACGCACGAGAGACCGGCTTCGCAATCCGCCGCCACGTCACAGTCACCCTCGCCCGCCGCGCAGGGACAGCTCGGCGTGCAGAACTCGGTGTCGCCGGGAACCCCAGGACAGACGCACGCTCCGCACGAGCCACCGCAGTCGAGGGAGGTCTCGTCACCGTTGAGCGCGCCATCGATGCAGTGCGGCGCCAGGCACATGTCCGTAGTGGTCGGCCATCCGAAGCGAGGTCCGGTCCCGACAGCGCAGATGAGCCCGGTCTGACACTCGGCGTCGGAGTCGCAGTCCCCTTCGCCAGCCACGCAGGGACAGCTCGTCGAGTTGCAGTGCGCATAGTGGCCATCGGGATACGGGCAGTAGCAAGCGCCGCAAGACCCACCGCAATCCACCGCCGTCTCGTCACCGTCCATCGCGCCGCTCCGGCAGTGCGTCGGCCAGCAGAACTGGTAATTCCAGGGGAACCCGAACTTCAGCCCGTTGAACGGACCGCACACCAACCCGCCCGAGCACTCGGCATCGTTCTGGCAGTGGCCTTCGGCCTGTGCGCACTGGCACGTCACGTCGCAGTAGTCGAGGTCGCCGTTCGTCCCGCCAGCGCAGCGGCTGAGGCCGTAGAGGCCCTCGCCGACGTCGGGCGGCAGGTTCTCACAGCCGACGGCTGCGAGCAGAAGGGAGAGCGTGAACGGCAAGAATCGACGGCTCATGAGGTTCGGTCTCCAGCGGTAAGATTACAGGAATCTCAGAAACTCACAACTGGGCCTGGGACGGAATTCCCGACGCCGCAGCATCCTCTGCATCGCACCGGCGGCGCTCATCGGCTCGCCTCTGACTCGCGCACCGTTCGTGCGGCCCAGTGCACGATGCCGGCGCGGGTCGCGCCAGCACAGAAGCGCGCCGCGATGGCGCCCCACGCGCCGGTCGCCGGGATGAGCAGCAGATTGAGCGCAACGTTCACCAGCGCCGCGATCACCGTTGCGCCACCGAGCACCCGCGTTCGACCGGCATAGTACACGACGTGGTAATCCGCGCTGTAGAGCGCCGGGTCTGGAACCAGCGTCAGGAGCACGAATGGAACGAGCAGGAGCCCGGACCGGAAGTCTTCCCCGACGAGCAGGGCGATCGCGGGCAGCGCGAGCACGAGAACGCCTCCGACGCCGAGCACTGCTGCCAGAAACCGCAGCCTCACGCCGCGGAGGTTCGCGCGGACCTCCGGCAGACCTCCGCGTCGGTAGTGCTCGCCCAGCGTCGGTCCGACGCTGTCGTTGTACGCAAGCACGAGCATGCTCACGGGCGACGCGACCTGCGTCGCGAGCGAGTACTCGCCGAGCTCCGCCTCGTACCCGGCGCCGTTCATGATCCAGCGGTCGGCCGCGCCCTGCAACCAAGCGGCGATGAAGTGGGGAACGAAAGGCACCGCGAAACGTAAGGCGCGTCGCAGTGTCGCTGCGGACATCGCACCGCGCGGAAGCGCGGTGACGTAGGCGATCGCCAGAAGCCCAGCAATCGCCTGCCCGGCCGCGGCCGCTTCGATCGCGCCGCGGTATCCCCTGTCGAGCACGAGAACGAACAGGAGGCCGGCGCCGATCGTCGTCGCGAACTGCACTAGCTGGAACGACGCGGCCGCATACGGTCGCTGTTCGGCGCGAAGCAGGACCGACGGGATCGGCCCGATCGCCACTCCCAGACCTCCGACGATCGCGAGGAGGAGCGTAGAACGAGACCAGAGCGCCACGCCGGCATCCGGGGCGAGCGTCCACACTGTGATCGCGAGGATCGTTCCGCTCGTGAGGCAGACGGCGATCACCCAGCGCGCGACCTCCGCGGCACGCGCCCGCCCGTCGTCGCGGTCCGCCGACGAGAAGTAGAACTTCGTGATCGCACCGACGAGACCCAGTGAGAGAAAGGTCGAGAGGAACGTGAGGAGCGTCAGGAAGAGCGCGTACTCGCCGTACTCCTCGAGGGTGAGGCGGCGGGTGTACAAAGGAACCAGCAGGAACCCGCCGACGCGCGACAGCAGCGCCGCTCCGAGGTACACGACCGCCGGGCTCTTCAGGAGCGCGATCGCACGCGCAGCACGACTCACGCGACCGTCTCGCGCGCAGACCATCGCCTGCGCCACGCGCCTTCGACCGCGAGCGCCCAGCGCGCCGCGTCCGAGGGCCCGGGAGGGAGATCCTCGGGAGGCGGGATGCCGAAGCCGCTCTTCTTGCGGCGCGCGAGCTCGCGATCCACGCGCCGCGCGCAGGCGTCTCGGAGGATGCGCTTGTAGACGCCCTCGTGCGCCTTGTGCTCGAGCGGGAGGCGGAGCCCGAGCTCCACCACGCGGTAGTCGAGGAGAGGGCTCCGCGCCTCGAGCGAGTGGGCCATGGTGCCGCGATCGAGCTTGACGAGGATCTCGTCGCGCATCGAGGTGACGAGCTCGAGCGCGGCGAGGAGCTCGGGGAGCGGACGTGCCTCGGCGGCGTCCCACGAATACTCCGGATAATCACGCTTGGCGCGGGCGAGGAGCCCACCGGGACCGAGGTGGCGCGCGTCGTCCGGTGAGAGCGTGCGTCGCGGCTGCAGCTCCTGGAAGAAGTCGTAGAGCTCGGCCGGCGACGTCGCTCGGAGCAACTCGTGCGCGAGGCGCTCCTTGCCCGCCAAGTCGGCGGTGCTGATGCCGAGCGTACGCGCCGCCATGCGGAGCGCGGCTCTCCCCGCGCGCGTCGGAAGTGCGCGACGCGCGAGGTGGCCTGCACCAGGCACCAAATCGAGCGGGCGACGGTAGCGAAACAGGCGCTCGGGGAAGCCGAGCCACGGGTATCCCACGAAGACCTCGTCGCCGCCGTCGCCCGTGAGGACGACCTTCACGTGGCGACGCGCCGCCTCTGCGATCGCCATCGTCGGGATCTGCGAGAGCGGCGCGCAGGGCTCGTCGTACGCGAACGGGATTCGCTCGATCTGTCGGTCGTAGTCGCGCCGCCGGAGATCGAGAACGCACGCTCGCAGTCCGAGCCGTGCCGCGGTCCGCGTCGCGACCTCGGACTCGTCGAGCGCTGGATCCTCGGCCTTCACGATGTACGCCGAGATCTCGCCTGTGCGCGCGCCGGCGACGCTCGCCGCGACGAGGCTCGAGTCGATGCCGCCCGACAGGAACACGCCGACTGGCACGTCGGCATCGAGGCGCAGCGCGGTCGCGTCGTCGACGAGCGCCAGGAGCTCGTCGATCGCATCGTCGTAGCGGCCCTCGAAGCGCTCACCACACGCGCGCAGTGGATCCCAGTACAGGCTGGAGCGCACGCGCGGCAGCGACGAGCCGCCCGCCGGCAGTGTCACGGTGGCGTGGCTCGCCGCGGGCAGCTTGCGACACTCGCGATAGATGCTGCGCTCGCCCGGCACGTGGCGGAGCCAGTGGTAGTGAGCCCAGGCCTCCGGATCTTCGGTGAGCGGCACGCCCAGCGCGTGGAAGGCCTTGAGCTCGGACGCGAACGCCAGCACATCGCCGGTCTCGTAGAGATAGAGCGGCTTCTTGCCGAGCCGATCGCGCGCGAGCACGAGCGTTCGATCGGACTCGCGCCATGCGCCCAGCGCGAGCATTCCGTTGCAGCGCGCGACGTAGTCGGGGCCGTCGCGCATCAGTCCGGCGAGGAGCACCTCGGTGTCGGAGCTCGATCGCAGCGCGATTCCATCGGACCGCAGCGCGTCGCGTCGCGCGCGGTGATCGTAGATCTCCCCGTTGAAGACGATGACGCCGCCGAAGCCACGCATCGGCTGATGACCGTCCGCGCTGAGATCGAGGATCGCCAGGCGCGTGTGCCCGAGCCAGACCTCCCACGAATCGGACGCAAACACACGCTCCACGCCGTGACCGTCCGGGCCGCGATGATCGAGGGCGCGGGTCGCCCGCAGTACGTCGGCGTCGCCGAAGCGGCCGGGCCGCGCGATCACTCCGAAGATGCCGCACATGGCCTACTCCACGGTCTCCGCGCGGATCCACTCCCGTACCGCGGTGAACAGCGAGACAGGCTCCGTCGCATCGTCGTCGCCTCCGATCAGTAGAGCGCGGGACGCGCGCTCGGGCGCGAGGGCGGTCTCGTGATCGCCTGCCGCGAGCGCGCGCAGGCACACCGCGATGTTCGGGACCGCCTCTTCTGCCTTTCGAAAGCGCCGCGCCGCGTGGGCGTACGACGCGAACGGCGAGTCGACGAGCTCCGGCCGGAGGTGAACGAACGCAGGCCGCCCGGCGAAGATGCTCTCGGCGACGGTCGAGGAGTGCGCCGAGACGACGACGTCCGCCCACGCGAGGTCTTCGGCCAGGTCGCTCGACGTCGAGAGCTCTACCTCCTCGAGCTCGGCATGCGCCGCGTCGACGAGCTCCCGAACCTCGGCAGGATGCGCGCGCCACCGGACGCGCAGCGGCCACCCGGGGAGCTCCGCCCGCAGCAGTCCGGGGATCGCGAGGAGCTCGCGCTGGTACGCACCGCGCTGCGCGACTCGACCGCGCATGGCCAGATCGCGGTGGAAGTAGTTCGTCAGCAGCAACACGTTCTGATGACCGATCGGGCGATCAACCCGCGGAGGTACGGGGAGGCCAGCGGTCACCGTGTGCTGACCGGTCGGCGCCAGCCCGCGCGCATCGCTGTCGGTCCACACGAAGCGACGACCCACGTGGCTCTCCGCGGTCCCGTGCCAGGCGTCGTTGCCGACGCCGTGCATGTACTCGGCGGTCGGCACTCCGCCGCGCGCGAGCACCCGTTCGACGGCCGCGAGCGCTGGCAGGTTGGCTGCGCAGAAGACGATGCGTGGGTCTGATCCGACGCGGGCGCGAGCGTCACCGGCGGCGTCCGCGGCGAGCACGGCTTGGACGATGTCTCTCGAGAGCAGCTTGCCGAGCTCGACCAAGCCCACCGAGTCCGGCGTCCCGGGCGGCATTCCCGCGCGCATCGCGCGGGAGGTCGCGCGCGCAGAGCCGACCGCGGCACGCGCCAGCGCGACGAGGAGCGCACTGCGGTCGGCGGGCATGACGGCCTGCACGACGCGAACGCGGCCGGGGTGATGCTCACGCAACCACGTCAGACCGGGCCAGATCTCTCGCCCGACGACCCCGTGCGTGCCGTCGTCGCGCGCGCCGACGCCCCAGGACCCGACGAGGAGCACGCCGAGCGGTTCCCCGGCGTCGAGGGCCTCGCGCGCGAGGGTGGACACCAGGTGCTTGTTCGCGCGAGCCCAGTCGGGGATCAGCGCGAGCCACAATCGCGGAAGCAGCTCGGCATCCGCCGCATCGAGCCTCGCGCGCGCCGCCGCTCCGCGTGCGTGGTCGATCAAGGCGCGGCCTGCGCTCGCGAGGACGCCGGCCGTGACCACACCGGGCAACAGCCATGAGCGCTCGGAAGCACCCGACCGTCGCTCACCGCTCAGCGCAACGGCGCCGGCCCAGCTCGGATCGACGACCTCGATCGCAGCGCACGGATGGATCGCGATCAGGCCCTCGACGACCGCCGCCGCGTCCATCGCGCCCTGCAAGAGCCGCGCGGCCGCGCCGGCGCGGAACACCTCACTGCCGCGCAGCCCCTCGATGACGCCGTCGAACACCTCGTCGCACCATGCGACCAGCGCAGCGGCGAGCGGCCGGCTCGCCTCCATGCGCGTGCGGCCTTCGTACGCGCCCAGCTCGACGACCGTCAGCCGGGGTTGCAGGCGCGCCCACGCGGGCCATGCGCTCGCATAGCTCACGCCGTAGCCCACGACGCGCACCGACTCCCCCCGCTCGAGCGCGGCGTGCGCGCGCGCGAAGGCGTCGTCGAGCGACGCGCCGGCCGGCGCGACGACGACGCGCTCGAGCGGTCCCGCGACGGCCCCGCCCGCCGGTCGCACGCCGTGCGCTTCGATCGAGCGACGTATCCGCTCGAGCATCTCGATCTCCACGTCGACAGGTCGAGTGTTGCCGCCACGCGGGGGCTCGTTCACGCGCGAGGATTACCACGTCCGCCGCGCGACGCTCGCTCACGACGGCTGCCCAGAGCGCGCGATTGCTCGACCACGAGATCGCGTGCACGTTTGCGCCGCCCGACGGAGATCGAACACGACGACCGATCGGCGCCACGATGACCGACCGGGCCAGAACGATGCCTCGCGTCCTCTACCTCACGTTCGACGGACTGATGGAGCCGATCGGCACCTCACAGGTGCTTCGTCCGGTGCTGGGCCTCGCGGCGCGCGGCTTCGACTACACGATCCTGAGCCTGGAGAAGCGTGCCGACCTGCTCGACCGAGAGCGACAGGCCCTTCTCGAGGCAGAGCTGGCGTCATGCGGGGTTCGGTGGCTGCACGCCGAGTATCGGACCGACAGCGCTCGCGGCGTCGCGAGCAACGTCGCCACGCTCGCTACGCTCGCGACCCGCGAGATGCGAGGCGTGGACTTGCTCCACGCTCGCGCACACCTCTCGGCCGCGGTCGCCTGGGGGCTGTCGCGGATCACCGCGACTCCGTACGTCTTCGACTTCCGTGGGTACTGGGTGGACGAGCTCCGCGAGCAGGGCCGGTGGGTCACCGATCCCGCGGCCTACCTTCTCGCAAAAGCGGGCGAGCGGCGCCTGGTGCGCGACGCAGCGGCCATCGTGTGCCTGACCGACCTCGCACGAGACGAGATTCGCGCGGGCATGCTCGGGCGCTTCCCGCGAGATCGGCAGATCGCAACGATCACGACCACCGCCGAGTACGACAAGCTGACGCGCGAGGGCCCGACCGACCGTGTGCCGGATGCGATCCGCGCGCGACTCGAGGGAAAGCTCGTGGTGGGCTACGTCGGCGCGATCAACGCATCGTACGCGTATCGCGAGTCACTGACCCTCGTGCGCAAGGTCATGTCGCGTCGAGAGGACGTGCACTTGCTCTGTCTCACGCGGCAGACGGACGCGATGAGCGAGCTCCTTCGCGCCCACGACATCGGAGAGCACCAGTCCACCATCACCAATGCCCCTCACGAAGACATGCCGCACTGGCTGCGCTCGATGGACTGGTGCCTGCTCCTATTGAACGAGCCCTACGCGAAGCGAGGGTCGATGCCGACGAAGCTCGCGGAGCTCTTCGCCGCAGAGGTCCGGCCCATCCAGCACGGCTGTAACGCCGAGGTGCGCAGGTGGGTGGACGCGGCCGGCTCCGGCGTCGTGCTGAAGAATCTCGAAGACGACTCGCTCGAATCGGCGGCGGAGCGAATCGCGTCGTCACCTCGCGATCCCGAGGTGATGGCGCGCGCGCGACGGCTCACGGCCGAGCATTTCGGAGCCAGTGCCGGCATCGACCGCTACGCCGCCCTGCTGTCGAGCCTCGTCGGCGCACCTCGCGAGCGCAGCGATCCCGAGAGCGCTTGGACCGGTGGTCCGGCCCGAGGGGCTCCGTCAGGGGAGGCGCCACTTGCCGGAGCGATTGCGCAGGCCATCGACGAGCCCGGAAGCGAGCAGGCGATAACGCAGCGCCTTCTGGCTCCGGAACGCCGCCGTGAGCGTTAGCTCCTGAGCGAGTCGCATCGCAACCACCGCGCGATCGAGCCGCGGCCGCTCGTTACGCCGAGTGATCAGGATCAAATTGCGGATTTGGTAGTACGCGTACCAAGCGGGCTTGTCGGCGAGATGCAGAGTCCTGCCGAGGAAGCGGTGAGTCGAATACTCGTAGTCGTCGTCGGCGCGCGCGCTCGGCACGATGTACTGCTCCCAGCCATTCCGGTCGAGGAGCCAGCCATATCCCATGTCTTCCCAGCCCATCCACAGATCGGCCCAAGGCAGCAGCCCCTCTCGGACCGGCGCGAGCGAGTAGAGGGCACCGTTGCTGCTGCTCCACGTCACGCGCAGCGGGGTGTCGGAATCTACCGCCTCGGCGCTGCGGAGCGGCAGCGGCAAGCTCTGCGCGCCCGTGATGTCGTACCGGCCGCGACGCGCGAGCCAGCGAAGCGGATACGCAGCGCCGATCCGAGGTCGTGTCCCCACGAACCGGAGCAGCTCGCGGACGTTGGCGAAGTCGACCGCGCCGTCGTGGTTCAATGCATACACGTAATCGAACCCCGCCTCGGCGGCGAGCTCGAGGCGCTTCGCGAGGTTGCCCGCGGAGCCGAGGTTCTCCTCGGCGCAGAGGAACGAGACGCGGTCCCCCCAGCGCGCTCGCACGCTCCCGTCGATCGCACCGGTGCCGAGCGAGTCGACGACGAAGATGCGCTCGAACGGCGAGCCGTCGGCGAGAGCAGCTTCCACCAGGCGCCGCACCGGCTCGTCGTTGCGAAAGGAGGAGATCGCGAGACAGACCCTCGGGCCGGTCATGCCTCGCCCCGGAAGAACCGCACCGTTCGAGCGAGTCCCGCGGCGAGCGACATCTTCGCCTCGAACGACAGTTCGTCGTGGATCCGAGAGACGTCCGCACGAATCGCGCGGATGTCGTTGGGCCAGGAGTCGAGCTGCTCGACTCGGAGCTCGGTCCCTGCGACTCGCTGCACCAGCTGCAGCAGCTCGCCGATCGACACGTCGGTGCCCGTTCCGACATTGTAGACGCGCTCTCGCGTGGGCCCGCTGACGCGCAGCATCGCGTCGACGACATCGTCGACGTACACGAAGTCACGGGTCTGCTTGCCGTCGCCGTAGAGCTTGACCGCGCCGCCCCGCGCAGCGGCGTCGGAGAACTTGCACGTGACGTTGGCGTACGGGTGATCCGGGCTCTGCCGAGGACCGTACACGTTGAAGAGACGTAGCGAGACGTCCGAGAAGCCCGCGAGATCGCGGTACATCGCGAGCACGTGCTCGCCCATCAGCTTCGTGAGCGCGTACATCGTGATCGGTCGCGGAGGGGTCGCCTCGCCGCGGAGCGGCTCCCCCTCGCTCCCATAGACGGTGGAGCTCGACGCGAACACGACGCGCGGGCGCTCCAACGTTCGGCAGAGGTCGACGACGCGCAGGAGACCGTCGACGTTGGCGCGAACGTACGCGTCCGGCTCGCCCAGGCTGTCGTACCCGCTGATCAGCGCGGCGAGGTGATAGATGCGCTCCGTCCCCGCCAACGCCTCGCGGTGATCGAGCAAATTCAGCACGTCGTCCTCGATCACCTCGATGCGATCGCGGATCGCGCCGAGGTTCGACCAGCGGCCGGAGGAGACGTTGTCGACGACCACGACGTGGTCGCCTCGTTCGACGAGCCGCTCGCAGAGGTGTGAGCCGATGAAACCGGCTCCCCCGGTCACGAGGACCTTCGCGGGCGCGCTCACTTCGCGACCACCGACTCGAGTGATTCGCGAAGAGGCCGCGCGATCGAGAGTGCGGTCTCCGGACGCCGGGCGTCTCCGCCGGGTTGGTACTCTCGAACACACGCTCGCAACGTCGTGATCACTCGGTTCCGATCGGCCATCGTGGCGGCCCGCTCGAGGGTTCCCAGCTGCTCCCGCGCCGTCGCGATCTCCAGCGGCTGCGCGTTCCCCACGAAGATTTTCGGGTGCCGAGTCTTCGATGCGTGCTCCGATCCGAGCGAGATCTCCTCGAAGAGCTTCTCGCCGGGTCGCAGGCCGGTGAACTTGATCTCGATCGCGTCGGGCGAGAACCCCGAGAGCGCGATCAGGTCCTTCGCGAGGTCGACGATCTTCACGGGCTCGCCCATGTCGAGCACGAAGATCTCACCGCCCTCGCCCATGCTGCCGGCCTGCATGACCAGCTGGCAGGCCTCCGGGATCGTCATGAAATACCGGCGCATCTCGGGGTCGGTGACCGTTACCGGGCCGCCGCGCGCGATCTGGTCCCGGAAGATCGGGATCACGCTGCCCGAGGACCCCAGCACGTTGCCGAAGCGGACCGTGACGAGGCGCGTGCTCGTGTGCGCCGCGAGCGCCTGCACGTAGAGCTCGGCGACCCGCTTGGTCGCGCCCATCACCGACGTCGGGTTCACCGCCTTGTCGGTGGAGATCATCACGAAGCTCTCGGCCTCGTACTTCACGGCGAGGTCGACGACGTTGCGCGTGCCGCCGACGTTGTTCTTCACGGCCTCCGCCGGGTTCCACTCCATCATGGGAACGTGCTTGTGCGCCGCCGCGTGGAACACCGCGCGAGGGCGATGCTCCTCGAAGATCGCGGTCATCCGCTGGAGGTCGGTGACGTCGGCGATCAGCGGCGTCAGCACGATGTCCGGCGCGGTGCGCGAGAGCTCGCGATGGATCTCGAACAGGTTGTTCTCGGCACGCTCGACCAAGAGCAGCTCGGCGGGTCGGAACGACACGATTTGACGGCACAGCTCGGAGCCGATCGATCCGCCCGCGCCGGTCACCAGCACGCACTTGCCCTCGATGCCCTCGGCGATGCGGTCGTCCTCGAGCGCGACGGGCTCGCGTCCGAGGAGATCTTCGATCGCGACCGGACGGATCCGCGTGACGTTCACGCGGCCGCCGACGATCTCGTACAGCCCGGGGACGATCATCACCGGGATGCCAGCCTTCTCGGCGAGCTGCTGGACTCGGCGGACGGTCGACCCGGGCGCGCTCGCCATCGTGATCAGCACCTGCCGAGCGCCTCGACGCGTGCACAGCTCGACGAGCTGATCGGTGACGCCCAGGACCGGAACGCCGTTGAGGATCGTGCCGACCTTCGACGGGTCGTCATCGACGAAGCCGACCGCGCGGAACATCAGGTCGGGGCGCGCCGCGAGTTCCTTCGTGACCATCAGCCCGGCCTGGCCTGCGCCGACCAGCATCGTCGGCACGGGCTCTGCGGCATCACCTGAGCGGCGCGAGCGCGTGTCCGCGCGCTCGCCGATCAGACGCCGGAACACTCTCACGCCGCTGATCGCGAGGAACGCGAACGCCCCGTCGAGCGCGATCGCGCCGAGCGGCAGAACGCCGTGCCGCAGGTACGCGAGCTCGTGCTGGAGCGAGCCGAGCGCCAGCCGGATCACGACGAGGAACACCGTCGATGACGCGATCGCCGCGAAGATCCAGGACACCTCGCGCAGGCCGATGTAGCGCCAAGAGAAGCGCGGGATCCCGAACGCCCAGAGGACCGCATACTGCCCGACGACGACGTACGGCATCGTCAGGAAGAGCCGGCCGAGCATGTCGGTGGGTGGCGTGAGGTCGAAGCGGAAGAACAGCGCGAGTGCCATCGCGGCGCTCAGCGCGCTGATGTCGATGACGTACTGCGAGATGCGCAGTGCCCGCGCTCGCATCTCGCCGCTCACGCCGCTGCCCCCGCACGCGCAAGCTGGCGGATCACCGTCACGACGCGCATCAGATCCGCCGTCTCGAGGAACGACGAGCTGGGCAGGCAGATCCCGCGCTCGAAGAGATCCTCCGCGACCGCGCCGCCCCACGCCTCGGCGTCGCGGTATAGCGCCTGGATGTGCATCGGCTTCCACACCGGCCGCGCCTCGATGTCCTCGGCCGCGAGCGCCGCGAGCAGTTCGTCGCGGGAGCAGCCGAGACGCGCCGCGTCGACCGTGAAGCAGCTCAGCCATTGCGTCGGCGTGCCCCACGATGCCGTAGGCATCGGCTCGAGACCGTCGAGGTCCGCGAACGACTCTCGATAGAACGCGGCGATCTCTCGACGGCGCCTCACCCGCTCGTCGAGGACGCGCAGCTGTCCTCGGCCGATCCCAGCGAGGACGTTGCTCATCCGATAGTTGTATCCGAGCTCGGAGTGCTCGTAGGCGGGGCTGGGGTCGCGCGCCTGCGTCGACCAGAAGCGCGCCTTCTCGACGTGTGCGGGATCCTTCGCGACTAGCATCCCGCCGGAGGTCGTCGTGATGATCTTGTTGCCGTTGAACGAGAACATCCCGATCGGAGCGAACGCGCCGACCTGGCGGCCCTTGTAGAGCGTCCCCAGCGCCTCGGCGGCGTCCTCGAGGATCGGCACTCCGTACCGCTCGCTCAGCGCGAGGATCGGGTCCATGTCGGCGCTCTGGCCGTACAGGTGAACGACGACCATCGCTCGCGTCTTCTGACCGCGCGCGGCGCGCTTTCGCAGCGCGTCTTCGAGCACGTTGGGGTCGAGGTTCCAGCTCGTGCGCTCGCTGTCGATGAAGCAGGGACGCGCCCCGAGATAGACGATGGGGTTCACCGAGGCGACGAAGGTCAGCGTGGACACCAGGACATCATCGCCCTGCCCCACCCCGAGCAGCCGCAGCCCGAGGTGCACCGCCGCGGTGCCCGAAGCGAGCGCGCACGACGGCGCTCCGACGCGAGCTTGGAACTCCTCCTCGAACGCATTGATGTGCGGACCGATCGAGGAGAGCCAGTTCGTGCGGAACGCTTCCTCGACGAGCCCGAGCTCATCGCCACCCATGTGGGGTGCGGAAAGGTAGATGCGGCTCAAAATCCCCTCACGCGCCGATCCTCGGATCCGGCGAAGCGCCCTCGTTTAGCGCCCTGCCCGCCGGCGTTCAAGCACACGTCCTCTGGTGCCGGCACCCCCGCGGGCGTTCATCGCCTTGACGCCGAACGGCGACGCGCGTTACGGCAACGGCACTACAGCACCTCCATGGCATCGCAAGACGGTTGGCGCCTCGCCGGCAAGCGGCTGATGGACCTCGCGATCACGGGCGTCGGAGCGGTGGCCGTCGCGCCCATCGCGCTCGCGACCGCGGCGGCGATTCGCGTTTCGATGGGCACGCCGGTCGTGTTTCGCCAGGTGCGCCCGGGGCGTCACGGCCGAACGTTCGAGCTCGTGAAGTTTCGTACGATGAGCGACGCGCGCGATGCCGAGGGTCGGCTGCTCCCGGACGCCGAGCGACTGACGTCGGTGGGCCGATTCATCCGGTCGACCAGCCTCGATGAGCTCCCTCAGCTCTGGAACGTGCTTCGCGGCGACATGAGCCTCGTCGGGCCCCGGCCGCTGCTCGTTCAGTACATGAGCCGGTACGACGACCGTCAGGCCCGCCGACACGACGTGATGCCGGGGATCACGGGATGGGCTCAGATCCGGGGTCGGAACGCCCTGCCCTGGCGCGAGAAGTTCGAGCTCGACGTCTGGTACGTGGAGAACTGGAGCCTCGGCCTCGACGTGCGCATTCTCGTCGAGACGCTGGTGCGCGTGGTCCGACGCGACGACGTCGCGCAGGATGGCCACGCGACGATGCCCGAGTTCATGGGGAGCGAGACGGGATCGTGAGCGCGCGGAAGCGCATCGTCGTCTTCGGCGCCGCGGGACAGGCTCGTGACACCGCGTGGTTGATCCGGGAGCTCGTTCGCGCGGGCAACGGCTTCGAGCTCGTCGGATTCGTCGTCTCCGATCGGTCGAAGCTCGGCCCGTACGACAGCGCGATCGTCGGCGACATGGACTGGCTGCTCGCGAACCGCGGGAACGTCGACGCGATCGCGATGGGGATCGGGTCGCCGGCTGTGCGTCTGCGGATCGCCGAGCAACTCGAGCGCGAGTTGCCGCGAGTCGAGTGGCCGGTGCTGGTGCATCCGAGCGTCGTGATCGACCGTGAGAGCGCGCGGCTGGAGCCGGGGGCCATGATTGCCGCGGGTACCGCGGGCTCGGTGAACATCGCCATCGAGCGGCACGGTCTCGTGAACATCGGCTGCACGCTCGGACACGAAGCGACGATCGGAGCCGGCTGCGTCGTGAACCACGGAGCGAGCATCTCGGGCGGCGTGGTCCTCGAGCGCGCAGTGCTCGTCGGTACCGGCGCGCGCGTGCTGCAGTACCTGCGCGTGCGCGAGGGCGCGACGGTCGGCGCGGGCGCGGTCGTGACCCGCGACGTCGACCCGGGTGTGACGGTGGTGGGCATTCCCGCGCGCCCCATTGAGTCGAGAGCATCGTGACCCCGGAGCTGCGCGTCCTCCACGTCACGACGGTCCCGACCTCGCTGATGTTCCTCGATGGTCAGTCGAGCTTCATGCGCGAGCATGGCGTCGTGCTGTTCGCGATCAGCTCGCCAGGCAACGACCTCGACGCGTGGGGGAACCGCGAGCAGGTCTCGACATTCGGCGTGCCGATGGCGCGGCAGATCACTCCTTTCTCCGATCTCGTCGCGCTCGCGCGGATCATCGGCGTCATCCGGAAGGTCCGTCCTCACATCGTGCACTCGCACACGCCCAAAGGTGGCCTGCTCGGGACGCTCGCAGCGGCGGTCTGCGCGGTGCCGACGCGCATCTATCATCTGCGCGGCCTGCCGCTGACGACCGCGCGCGGGATCCGGCGAGTGCTGCTCGCGACGACCGAGCGGATCGCGAGCGGCGCGGCGACGCAGGTGCTGTGCGTCAGTCGTTCGCTGCGCGAGGTCGCGATCACGGAGCGTCTCTGCGCCGCCGATCGGATCAACGTGCTCGAGGCGGGCAGTGGCAACGGCGTCGATGCGGCGGAGCGCTTCAACCCCGAGCGGCTGCCGAGCGGAACCAGGAACGAGACCCGACGCGGGTTGCAGATCGACGACGACGCGCTGGTGATCGGGTTCGTCGGCCGGCTCGTGCGCGACAAGGGCATTGGCGAGCTCGTGGAGGCATGGGCGCGCGTTCGCGGTGAGCTCCCGGCCAGCGCGCGTCTGCTGGTGGTCGGGCCCTACGAAGAGCGCGATCCGGTGGCCGGCTACGTGCGCGATGCGCTGGAGCGCGATCCGACGGTCGTCCGCGTCGACTTCACGAGAGACACACCGGTCCTGTACGCCGCGATGGATGTGGTGGTGCTTCCGACCTACCGCGAGGGCTTTCCCAACGTCCCGCTCGAGGCAGCCGCCATGGGTTTACCGGTGATCGCCACGCGCATCCCCGGATGCATCGACGCCGTCGACGACGGCGAGACTGGAACGCTGGTGCCGGTCCGGGATGTCGAGGCGCTCGCGAGCGCGATGCTGACGTACGCGACGGACGCGCAGCTGCGAGCGCGACACGGTCATGCCGGACGCGCGCGTGTGCTGTCTCGATTCTCACGCGCCGCGATGCACCGCGCTCTCCTGACGAAATATCTCGAGCTCACGGCGCGGCCGTTCCGCGACGCAACACCCGTGACCAGGCGCGACGCATGTGCGGAGTGATCGGCTTCTGGTCTCGGCAGACCGAGACGCGAGACGCCGCGCGCGAGCGTTTGCTTTCGATGGCATCGACGCTTCGCCATCGGGGACCGGACGCGGCGGGCGCTTGGTACGACACTGACAGCGCGATCGGCCTCGCGCACCGCCGGCTCTCGATCCTCGACCTGTCGCCGGCCGGCGAGCAGCCGATGGAGTCGCCGTCAGGGCGCTTCGTCGTCTCGTACAACGGTGAGATCTACAACCACGCGGAGCTCCGATCGAGCGCCGAAGCGCGCCTCGGATCGATCGCATGGCGTGGCCACTCCGACACCGAGTCGCTGCTCGCTTCGTTCGACGCGATCGGCGTGCAGCCGACGATCGAGCGCTGCGTCGGGATGTTCGCCCTCGCGATCTGGGATCGACAAGAGCGCCGCCTGCAGCTCGTACGCGACCGGCTCGGCATCAAGCCGCTCTACGTGCTCCGGCTTCGGACCGGAATGGCCTTCGCCTCCGAGCTGCAGTACGCGCGCATCGATCCGGACTTCGATCGCGAGCTCGATCCGATCGCGCTCTCCGAGTACTTCCATCGCGGCTGTGTCCCCGGGCCGCTGTCGATCTATCGGCACGCGCGCAAGATCGAGCCCGGCACGATCGAGACGTTCTCGGCACCGGACATCGATCGCAGCTCGCTCACGCGCTACTGGGACGCGAACGCGGTCGCGCTCGCCGGCGTCGCGCACCCATTCCGCGGCTCCGAAGAAGAAGCCATCGCGCGCCTCGATGCGCTGCTTCACGACGCGGTCGCGAAGCGCATGGTGGCCGACGTTCCAGTCGGCGCGTTCCTCTCGGGCGGCATCGATTCGTCCGCCGTCGTCGCAATGATGACGCGCACCGGAGGCCGCGTTCGCACCTACTCCATCGGCAGTGAGGACGCGCGCTACGACGAAGGGTCCGACGCCGAGCGCGTCGCGAAGCACCTCGGCACCGAGCACACGCCTCTGGTAGCCACCTCCGAAGCGGCGCGCGCGGTCGTGCCGCGCCTCGCGACGATGTTCGACGAGCCCTTCGCGGACTCGTCGCAGGTCCCGACCTTCCTCGTCTCGCAGCTCGCTCGGCGTGACGTCACCGTCGCGCTCTCGGGCGACGGCGGCGACGAGCTCTTCGGCGGCTACAACCGCCACCTCTGGGCACCGACGGTGTGGTCAGTGCTCTCGCGAGTGCCGGCCAGAGGACGAGCCGGCCTCGCGCGCTCGCTCGAGCGCATACGTCCCGAGCGTCTCGAGCGGTTCGCCGGGATGACCGGCGTCGACCGTGTGATTCGAGCGCCCGGCGACAAGCTCGCGAAGCTCATCGGCACGCTGGCGGTGCCGTCGCGCGACGCGCTCTACGAGCGACTGCGCGATCAGTGCTGGCGAGAAGCGCCGGTCGCGCGCGGCGCGGCGAGGCTCGCGGTCGCAGACGTGCCCCTCGTTCGATTCTCGGAGTGGATGATGCTCCGCGACGTGCGCTCGTATCTGCCCGACGACATCCTGACGAAGGTCGACCGCGCGAGCATGGCCGTGTCGCTCGAGGCGCGCGTGCCCCTCCTCGATCACCGTGTGGTCGAGCTCGCGTGGTCCCTCCCGATCGAGCTGAAGATCCGCGGCGACGTGGGAAAGCACGTGCTGCGTAAGGTGCTGTCCCGCTACGTGCCCGCCACGCTCTTCGAGCGCCCGAAGACCGGGTTCGGCATTCCGATCGGCGACTGGCTTCGAGGCCCGCTGCGCGGATGGGCCGAGGGGATGATCGATCCCGGCGCGATGCGGAGCGACGGCTTCCTGGATGTCGCCGCCGTGCAGGGCACGTGGGCAGATCATCTCGCCGGCCGCACCGATGGATCGGCGCGGCTGTGGTCCGTGCTGATGTTCCAGGCGTGGCGCGGCGCGGACGCTTCGCAGGTCCCTTCCGTCACCACCCTTCCGGGCGCTTGATCCCCCCTCAGCGGAGCGCAGGACGCGTCGACACACGCGGCTGAGGCGTAGCGGGCGCGGACGCCTCTTCCGAACGACGCAGCGGGACCCCTCGTACGGCGAGCACCGCGCCGAGGAGCACGATCGGAATGCGCTGCCGGAGGATGAGCCCAATGTTCGCCATCGTCGTCGCGTACGCGATCGTGAGCGGTACGAGCACCACGAGGAACATCAGCAGGGTTCCCCGATCGTCCTTCCACATGCGTTTCATCCCGCGGAAAGCACGGAGCAGGAAGAAGGCCCAGATGAGCGCATCGATCTTTCCGATCTGGAAGCCGATGGACGTCGATCGGAAGTCCCAGGGAAAAGGTGAGAGCAGCGTGTAGACGAGCTTCAGCGGAAACGAGGCCCATGGACCGCCGCTGAACTCCACTCCGGAGCCGCCGCTTGCGTTCGATGCGAGTACGTTTTCTGCGGTCGCGTGGTCGAATGTATAGGTGCCGAACTCGAGAGCGGTTTCGGCACTCTGTGTTCCGATCAATGCCAGACCCGCCGCGAACATGAACGCAGAGGCGATCACCAGTCGACTGGGCGAACCCGAGCGAACCCCGATCAAACTCATCACCAGCGGCGCGCTCACCAAGAACACCAAATAGAACCGCACGTACCAAATCAGCCCCAGACACAGGACGCCGAGCACCGCGTCGATGGGGTTGAAGCGTTCCGACAGTCGGAACGCGATCAATACTGCGCTGACCACGAGGAACGCCGAGATGCCATCCTTGAACATGTCGGACGTGTAGAGAACAAATGCCGGACTGAAGTACATCGCCAACGCAACCACGCGCGAGTCGTAGTTGGTGCCTTTGATCGTCGTTCCCAGTCGAAAGAGCTGTAGACATGTGAGTGCGGCGAGAAACGCGTTGAAAGCTGCGCAGCCAACCGCAGTGACCTCGCCGCCACTCAAGAACGCGATCGCGGCGTAGACGTGCACCGCGAGGAGCGCGTTCGAAGCCGCCGTGACCCCGATCTCCTCAGCACTGAACAAGGAGAATCCCTGATATTCCCAGAGCCGAACCACGACCCACGTCGCCTGCTCGTACGCGGCGCCGTCGCCTTGCGATGCCCCTCCTCCGCTGAACAATCCAACGTTTCGCACCACACCGTGCGCGACGATCCGCAGCGCGAACCCGAGCAACAGCAGGAGCACGAAGCGATCGGAGTCCTGGGAAGGCGCGAGCGTACGACGTGCGATCGCAACGGTGGCCACACCGAAGATCAGCACGAGCAAAGGCGCGAACATGCGCGAGCCTCAGGAGCTCGCGCGGGGGCGATCGTCACCGCGAGGCTCGGCGCCAGCCCCGGAGCCGTTTTCACCCGGCGCGTCATCGTCGTCCGACGAGTGGTAGGCCTGATCGCGCCGGTAGTAGTAGTAGCCGCCGCCCGCGTAGTACCCACGATCGCGCTTCGTGTCCGCGCCGTTCACGATTGCACCGAGCAGATTCGCTCCGACGTCGCCGAGCTGCCGCAACATCGCGCGCACAGCTTGCCGAGTGGTCTCGCCGGGCCGCACGACCAACACGACGCCATCGACCTGCGGTCCAAGCACCGCCGCGTCGATCACCGCACCGAGCGGCGGGCTGTCGAAGATCACGAGATCATAGCAGCCACGAGCGTCGATGATCATCTGCCTGAATGCTTCGCGGTGCAGGAGCTCCGACGGGTTCGGCGGGATCGGCCCCGACGACATCACGTTGACGTTCGGGACGATGCTCCCCTGGACGGCGTCGGCGAACGAGCTCTGACCCGCAATTACGGAGGTCACGCCGACCGCGTTCTTCAGACCGAACGCGCGGTGAATGCGAGGACGCCGGAGATCGGTGTCGATGATGAGCACACGCTTTCCGCTCTGTGCGAGCGAAATCGCGAGATTCGCGGCGACAGTCGTCTTGCCCTCTCGAGGGTTGGCGCTCGTCACCGCGATCGTGTGCAGTGAGCTCTCACCAGTCATGAACACGAGGTTCGTACGGATGGTGCGGAAGTTCTCCGACACTGCCGAGAGCGGCTCGTGATGGGCGATCAGATCGCGCGCCGACGAGGTCACCTCTCCGCGTTCGCGGCGTCGCCGGCGACTCGCCTTCGCCGCACCCTCGTCCGCCATCTTGGGCAACACGCCGAGCACCGTCGCGCCGTACTCCTCCAGCTCGGCGACCGACCGAATGCGCGTGTCCAACCTGCCTAGCCCGAACGCGAAGAGGAGCCCCAACGCGAGCCCAATCGACGCTGCGAGACCCACGTTCATCGAGAGCCGCGGACTGACGTACGCGCTCTGCGCCGGCGGCAGGGCACGGTCGACCATTCGAACGAAGCTCGTTTCCCAGGATTGGGTGATGCCGGCCTCGGTGGTGCGCTCGAGGAGCACCCCGTAGAGCTTCTCGTTGTTGTCACGGGCGCGGCTCAGGCGCGTGTACTCGATCTCGCGCATGTTGAGCTCGAGACCGGCTCGCTGGGCGTCGTCGAGCGCGCTGCGGAGCCCGGCCTCTGTCGCACTGGCCTGCCGAACGTCGGCCTCGGCCGCCCGCATCATGCCCGCGATTTCTTCGCGCAGTTGATGCCGGAGGCCCTCGATCTGCGCATCGAGTTCCTGCATGCGCGGATGGTTGGGACCATAGCGCTCGGCGAGACCGTCGTGCTCTGCGAGCTGGGTGCGGAGCTGCTCTCGCAACGCCTGCACCGTCGGCACATCGGTGAGCGCCGAAGCCTGCTGCTCGATCTCCGCCGCCTCGACGATCGAGCGCAGTCGCGCAACACGCGCCAGGAGCGCGATTCGCTGGCTGCGCGTCTCGGTGAGCGCAGTGGAGAAGTGCTCGATTTCCTGCGCGACCAGGTTCTGTCGGTCCTCGATGGAGAGCGAGAGCACGTTGTGATCGAGCTTGAATTGGTGGAGCGCCAGCTCGGACGTCTCGAGCTGCCCCGTGATCGTACCGAGCTGACCACGCAGGAAGCGCACCGCGCTCACGGTGGACCCTTGCCGATCCTCGTGAATCTTGGCGAGGTAGACCTCGATGATCTTGTTCGCGATCAGCGCCGCCCTGTCTCTGTCGGTGTCGCGGACGCGTAGCTGGACGAGCCGCGTTCCGCGGACCGCCTCGATTGTCACGCGGCTCTGGAGAATCGCGGCGGCTTCGTGAACCGAGATGCTCGACCGATCGTCACCTGCTGGAGCAGCATCGCTGAGGAACGAGCGCTGGGTGTGGAGCCCGAGCGCCTCCACGACGCGCTCCGCGATCAGCCGACTGTGCATCACGCGCTCTTGCGTCGCGAAGAACTCCCGCGTCATCCAGAAGTTGGACGTCGACGAGTCGACGTCGGGCATCTGCTCGCCCAGCGGTCGAGCCGGGTTCGGGTCGAACTCGACGACGCATACCGCCTCGTAGATGCGCGGTTGACGGACGGTCCACGCCGTCGCGCCGGCCGAGATGCCCACGGTCACGAGCAGGATCAGCCACCAATACGTGCGCAGGCTCCGCAGGAGGTCGCCGACGGTGTCCTGCGTCAGTGCGGAACGCGTGGTCCCGCGCGGCGGCGGCTCGGGCCGTTGCGAAGGCACGCTCATTCGGGAGGGCGCAGGGTTGAACGCAGCATGGTCCCAGTCAAGGCAGGGGTGAGAGTTGCCCCGAAGGCCCAGAACGTTCGCTCTGCCGACCACTCGGGTCTCGGTCGCAGTGCGCGCCGCCGGCGCCCTCCCTCCGACAAAGCTCCGCGTGAGCGAGCTGTGCCCGGAGCGTGTCCCCGAGCGCGGTCGCGACACGTGCGATCTGCGGCAGCGCCGGCCCGCTGGGATCGATCGAGTGGGCCTGCTCCAGGGCCTCGAGCGCGCGCATGCGGTCTCCCATCGACTCCTCGAGTGACGCCAACAGGAGCCGCTGTCGCACCATCGCGCCAGGCGAGCCGTCGCCGGTCTCCAGGATCGACTGCAGCGTCAGCCGCATCGCCTCGCCGTTCCCTGCCGCGGCCTGTGCTCGCGCGAGACGAACGCGGATCGTGGGCGTGGGCTCGGCACCCAGGCGTTCACGAAGCACGGAGACCGCCTCGTCGTGCCGCCCCGCAGCGGCGAGCGCATCAGCCCGAACCATGACGACTCGCTCGTCGTCCTCCTCCGCGCCGTCGAGCGCGCGGAGCGCGCCTTCGGGGTCCCGCGACTGCAGAAGAGCACGGGCTTGGCGAATGCGCGGTCCCGCACGACCCGCCGCCGCGAGATGCTCATCGATGCGGCGCGCGTCGGCCGGCGCCGAGCAGGCGACGATGGCCTCGAGCAGAGCGTGATCCGCCGGAAAGACCCGCACGGCGATCAGGGACGAGTCCGACCGCGCCGCCACGAGGCACGCCGCGGGGATGGCGCGCGAGGCTTCGCGCCGCCGTACCTCTCGCACCTCGAGCCACGCTTGATCGACCGCTCCGCGCCGCGCTAGCCAGCGCGCAGCAGCCTCGTGCGGCTGGTACCACTCAGGTGCGAGCAACATCGCGCGCGTCAGCCAGCGAAGCGCGTCGGGGCGATCCTGCGCGACCGCCGCGTGTCCGGCGAGGAGCGGAAACACCGGCTCCGATGGATGTGCCAGCACCGCACGGTGAGTGAGTTCGTCGACGCGCGCCCAATCGCCCGCGCGCATCGCGTCCAGCATCTCGTCGCGCAGCCGCGGCACCGCGAGTTCGATCACCGGACGCGCGACCAGGATCGAGACCGCGAGCGCGACTCCGCCGATCCACAACGGCGCGATCCGAGGGCGTTGCTCTCCCTGGTTCGTGAGCTTGATCGACGGAGCGAGCGCCGCGCCAAGCAGACATGCGCCGACCACTCCGGTGCCCACCATCTCGAGCGCGAAGTCGAAGAGGTCGTGCACGCCGAGCGACACGACCGCCGCGATGGCGCCGAGCTGCGCGGGGGATCGCCCACTTCGCGCGGCCCGCACGATCGCGACGAGAAGCGCCGCCAACACCACGATAGCGACCGGGATCCCCAGCTCGGCGATCCACTCGATCGCGATATTCTCCGGGTGCTCCGGGCGCTCGTCGCTCCCGTGTAGACGCACGAACGCCGCGGAGAACGCGCCGCGACCGACGCCGGTCCACGGAGCTGTGGCGATCACGTCGAGGGCCTGCCGGAAGAGGTCCAGCTTCGGAAGCCCGCGCTGCGTCTCCGCGATCATCGCATCCCCGACGACGGCGAACGCTGCCGCGCCCAGCATCATCGCGCTCGCCGCTCCGACGAGGAGCACGGTGAGACGGCGGTCTCCCGGACGCCTTCCTCGCATGAGCAAGACCAGCAGTGACACGCCGACCATCAGCGACAAGACCGCGCCGCGGGAGTTGCAGAACACCGTCATGATCGCCACGCCTGCGGCCGCGATCATCCAGGGCCATCGCCGGCTCGGCGTCTGCTCCTCGAGGCCGCACACGATCAGCGCGGGCACGCCGGCCGCGAGCAGTGCGCCGAGCTGGTTCTGGTTGAGAATCGGCCCGATGAACGCGGGGTTCCAGTGCGGCTCGGAGACGAGTCCGAACGGGCTGCGAACGTCGAGGATCGCATGGCCGAGCGAGACGACCGCGACCGCCACGATCGCGACGGCGCAGGTCCTCACGATCTGAATGCGGTCGCCTCCGCGCGAGGCCGACCACGCGGCCCATACGATCGCAAGCAGCGCCAGCCCTTCCGCGAGCTCGCGCCGCGTGGCGAGCGGGGCAAGGCTCAGCGAAGCGGTCGACGGCGGCGGCGCATCCAGCAACGCAGCGGCCTCGCGCGCGACCGCTGCCGCCGCCGGGTACAGCACATCGACCCAGCCGATCGGCAGCGGTACTGCTTGCACGCAGACCAGCGCGCCCGCGATGAGGCCCGCTATCACCATGGGCTCGCCGAGTCGCGGCGCATGACAGCCGAACGCGCGCTGTGAGGCGATCGCGGCGAGGGGCGCGAGCACTGCGATCGTCATCGCCGTCGCCGCGGTGGTCCCGGCCATCAGCTGCGGCGCGAGCACCACCGCGACGCCGACCGCTGCGAGGGCCGCGATCCGCGCCGCGCGCGCACCCTCGCGTCGCTTGCGCCGCATCAGCTCAGAAGATGCGCTCGGGGACGTAGACGATGTCCTGCGCCTGGAGCGGGAAGTCCTCTTCCTGCCCCGAGGTGATGCGGTCGACCGGCACGGAGAAGCGCTGCGCGCGTCCGCTCACCTGGCGCGTGACGTACGTTCCATCGCGGTTCGCGAGGTTGCTGAAGCCACCCGCCAGGCCGATCGCCTGCACGACGGTCATGCCGCTCCGCATCTCGAAGTTGCCGGGGGTGCCGACGGCCCCGAGTACCGAGAAGCGCTTCGAGTTGTACTCCTGCACGAATACAGAGACCTGCGGCGCCACGAGCACGCCGCCTTCTCGGAGTCGTGTCGCGACGAGCGCCGCGACTGCGCGAGGCTCGGCGCCGAGCACCGTCACCTCACCGATCAGCGGGAAGTCGATCGTGCCGTCCTGGCCGACTCGATACGAGCCCGAGAGCTCCGCCTCACCGAACACCCGCACCTCGAAGACGTCGTCCACCCCGAGCGACGTGTCGTTCTGTCCGACGGCCTCCGGCCGGATGCTCCTCGTGCCCGGCCCGCACGCGGGCAGGACAGCGAGGAGCATGGCGACGGCGAACAGCGAGCGCATGGCGACGTGAAAGGTGCCGCGGACGGCCGCAGCGTTCAAACAGGGCGCCGCGACCGTCAGCCGTCGATCAGTAGAAGACGCGCACGCCGAGCCACAGCTCGACCTTGTTGTAGCCCGCGGGATCGAGCACGGCGGCACCCATTCCAGTGTCCACGTTGTAGCGGAAATCGGTGAAGTCGCCGACGTACGAGACCGTGCCGTTGATGCCGAGCCAGTCGGTGAACCGATACTCAGCGAACAGCGACGCGTCGACACGGACGTCGGTGCGCTCGGTGCTCGAGCCGAGAGGCGACCCGTCAGGGGCGACCATCTGGCCGAAGTCCACGTACGCAACGCCTGCCTCGAGACCGAGGAGGAGGCTGCCGAGCAGCGTCACCTGGAACGACGCGTAGCCGCGATCCTGGCTGAAGTAGTTGCCGACGAACGACGGCTGGAAGCTTCGGTTGTAGCCCAGCTGGAGACGCGAGTTCGGATCGATGCGCCACGTGAGCTGGGCCTGCGCCACCACCGACTCGAAATCTTGATCGTAGCCCGCGATGCGCGAGTCGAAGAACCCTGCCGAATAGCCGGCCATCACAAGCAGCGAGATCTCCGGGGTGATCGCGCCATTCAGCCCGAGCCGGGTCGTGATGACCGTGTTGTCGAACACCGCCGTCGGGCCACGGAGCGGCTCGTAGTAGTCGCGGTACTCGACCGACGTGTCGTGGACGATCCCCGTCTGCGGAAAGAACCGGAAGGTCTCCTGTAGCTCGACGCGGTGCTGGAAGTTGTTCGCGTACTGGAAGGACCGGCCCTCGAAGTAGTCGAGACCGAATCGATAGCCGGCGCGCACCTGGAGGACGTTGCCGGGCGTCGAGAGCGTGAAGTTGACGCCCGCGAGGTTGCGATCGCGGGCGGTCGACGTCTCGAACGTGTTCTCGGTGAACGGTCGGATGCCACGGCTGAAATTGTCGTAGATCGCGATCGTCAGCGGTCCGTTCGCCATCAGCGTCAACGACAGGTTCGCGTCGAGGCTGACGTTGCGGCGGCGCTCGTCGGCGAAGAACTCGTAGTAGGACGCCGAGATGCCGCCGCGGAAGATGACGTCCGGCTGCGCCGGCTGTCCCTCGCCCTCGGTCCGTCGTTGCGCGCCCAGAGTCGAGAAGAGCAGGTGGGGAGTGACCCGCAGGATCGCGCTGTCCCGACGCGGCGGCAGCCCCGGCGCCGGATCATCCGACGTGTAGTAGATGTTCGAGTCCCAGCCGACCTCGACCCCGATTCCAGGATGGAGCTCGAAGTCGCCGAGGCGAATGCCTGGACCTTCGGTGCGCGAGCGATCAGCGAGCCACGCCTGGGCCTCGGCGTCAGCCGCGACGGTCAGGGAAGCGAGCGCGATCACGAGCGCCGCGGCGCGCGCGGCAAGGCGTGGATTCGAAGACAGAAACATCTCCCGGGGATCCCCCTGGGGCACCGATACGGCTCGGCCCCGAGCAGAAACGTCGTAGCGTCAGGGCCCTTCCGGCTCGCTCGGAGGCGGCGGGATGAAAGGCACCTCGGGGTACTCGGCCTCGACGATCACGCTCGGATCGTCATCAGGCGTGTTCGGATCGATCGTCGTGGTCACCCGCGTCGTCCCGGTCTCGAAGATGTCCTGGCCGATGCACTCGTTCGCGGCGCGCTCGAGCTCGGTGAGGTTCTGCGCGAGGACGGTGATGACTGTGAACTCGTGGTTCCGACGGCCCTCGTCGCCGACGTTCGACGCGTCCTGCAGGCTCTCGACGCGGGCCGCGAGCGTGCGGCGGTGGGCGTTGATCTGCGTGAGCTTGTCGTCGAGGCACGTCACGCGGATGACGTCGTTCTCGCGGCGGGCCTCGTCGAGCATCGCCGCGACGCGGCGGCTCAGCAGGGCTCCGCGCTCGTCGATCCGCTGCGACTCCGCGAGCTGCTCGGCGGGCGTGAGGTCGGCGCGGCGACGCGCGGTGATCTCGCCCTCTGCCGGCAGCTCTTCGGCCGTCTCCGCCTCTTGAGCGGCGACGTAGCCGATGCCTCCGAGGGCTCCTGTCAGTAGCAGCGCAGCGATCGCGCTTCGGCCGGAACGCATGAGACCCCCCCTCGGCTTGGTCGAGGACGCGCGACTATACGAGGGGGGTTCGGGGGTGTCAACGCGTTGGAATCCAGGCATTTATGCGGACCTCGAAGGGGTCGGTTGCGGGGTCTCCGGGATGCGTTCAGCCGGCTTCCGCAACACGCGCGTACGAGGTAGTACCCGGACGGTGCCGATCAAGATCGTGACCTGGAATGTGAACTCCGTTCGCGCCCGACACGACCGCCTGGTCGCGCTCCTCGCGCGACACGAGCCGGACGCGCTCTGCCTCCAGGAGCTGAAGCTCGAGGAGGAGAAATTCCCGTGGGACTCCGTGAAGGCCGCCGGGTACCACGCGGTGTGTCTGGGGCAGAAGTCGTACAACGGCGTCGCGATCCTCAGCCGCGAGCCCGCCGAGGACGTGCGGCTCGGCATGGGCGACGCGGTCGACGACCCTCAGGCCCGGCTGATCTCCGCGCGCGTCCGCGGGATCCGCGTGTTCTCGGCGTACTTCCCGAACGGCGGCGAGCCGACGTCCCCGAAGTACGAGTACAAGCTGGCCTGGATGGATCGCCTCGCCCGCAAGCTGCGCGAGGAGCACGCCCCGGACGAGCCGCTCGCGCTGACCGGCGACTTCAACGTGGCCCCCACCGATCTCGACGTGAAGAACGTCGACAAGTGGGCGGACACCGTCCTCTGCCGCCCCGACGTCCGCGACGCGCTCGCGAAGATCCGCGCGTTCGGCCTGGTCGACACGCTGCGTCGCCTGAAGCCCGACGAGGGGAACCTCTACTCGTTCTGGGACTACCAGATGCTGGGCTTCCCCAAGAACGACGGGCTGCGCATCGATCACGTCGACGTGACCGAGCCGCTCGCGAAGCGCCTGCTCGAGGTGCGGATCGATCGCGAGGAGCGCAAAGGAAAGCAGCCCTCCGACCACGCGCCGGTGATCGCGACGTTCGCGGACGGATGAGCCGACAGGCGACGGCGAGCTGATGGACGCGATCCCGATCGAAGAGGCCGTCCTCCGGCCGCTGCTGTCCTGGCTGCTGTGCGCGCTCGTGCCGCTCGCGACGGCGCGGCTGCTCTGGGGGATCCTGGTCGGGCGACTGCCCGAGGAGACTTCGGAGCAGGCGAACGCGCTCGCGCCGTTCCGATCGGGCGCGTTCGTGCTCGGGATCATCCAGCTGCAGCTGGCGTGGATGATCGGGGCGACCGCGCTGGGGCCGCGCTTCGTCGACGCGCCGGCGGCGGGCGCGAACGAGGTGTTCGGCGCGCTCTGCGCGATCACCGCGTTCTGCGCGGGCGGCGTGGGGCGCCTGGTCGAAGAGGCCGATCGCAGCTGGAAGGTGACGCGCGCGGCGATCGTGCTGCGGCTGCGGATCGTGCCGTGGTTCGCGGGGCCGGTGCTGACCGCCGCGCTCGCGGCGCGGATGCCGTCGGTGGACTGGAGCGGGGACGAGCCCGTGGTGCGCTGGGGGATCGTCGCGCTGGCGCTGGTGGTGGTCGCGCTGGGGACTGCGTTCGGGGGGCTCGTGCTGGCGTTCGCGACGCGCGCGCTGGTGATCGCGACGCCCGACGTGCGCGCGATCGCGGAGGACGTCGCGCGCGCCGAGGG
>JALYRN010000734.1 GCA_030855295.1 Myxococcota bacterium
GCGCCGTGGTGGTGCCCGCTCGCGAACGCCGCGCCCCACACCGCTGCCGCGCGCGGGGTCGCGAACGGCAGCAGCGCGGCGCCGACCTCGCGCATCGAGCCGAAGCGCGCCTCCGGGGCTCGCTCCGACATGCGATCGATCGTCGCCGTGAACGCCGGCGGAAGATCGGGACGCACGATCGAGAGCCGCGTCGCGCCCTGGGTCGAGACGCGGTGCACGATCTCGAGCACCGACTGTCCGGTGAGCGCGCGGCGCCCCGTCGCCAGCTCGAAGAGCACCAGCCCGAGCGAGAACTGATCGCTGCGAGCATCGACCGACGCCGCGCTCTGCGCCTGCTCCGGCGACATGTAGAACGGCGTGCCCATGAAGTGCGCGGTCTTCGTCAGCCGCACCTCGTCGGAGATCCACGAGATCCCGAAGTCGAGCACGATCGGCTGCAGCTCTCCGCGCGCGCGCGACAGGAACACGTTCTCGGGCTTGAGGTCTCGGTGCACGACGCCAGCGGCGTGCGCGGCGTGCAGCGCATCGAGCACCGGCAGCGCGAGATCGACGATCGTCGGGATCGGCAGCGGCCCGGTGCGCGCGAGGAGCGCCGCGAGCGACTCCCCCTCGAGCATCTCCATCACGAGATAGGGCGTGCCCTGCTCGATGCCGACGTCGGTGACGTCGACCACGTGTGGGTGGCGGATGCGCGACGCCGCGCGGCCCTCGCGCACGAAGCGCCCGACGGCCTCGGCGTCGCGCGCGAGCACCTCGTGGAGGGTCTTGATCGCGACGTGCTTCTGGAGGCGCTCGTGCACCGCTTCGAAGACGGCGCCCATGCCACCCTCGCCGATCTTGCGCACGATCCGGTACGGACCGAGCTTCGTTCCTTCGCCGATCTGCATGCAGGCCCGTCGGTGCCCGCGAGCGTGCCACGACTTTTGAACAGCCGCTCAGCTCCGTCGCGGCGACGCGGTGGATGACAGGACGAGCGCCATTCGGTCACTCTCTCGCGCGATGCCTGCCAGTCGCGCGCGTGCGGCGTCGGCGACCGCGCTCGCGGTCTTCGCGACGCTGTGCTCGATGCCAGCGGCGGCGCGCGCGCAGGACGTCGTTCCCGGATCTCGGGCGCCGATCCCCGAGGCGCCGGCCGAGCACGTGGTCGTGCCGCCGCGGCTCCTTCGTTTCGTCGAGGCGCAGCGGCCGCCCGGGCACGAGGGAACCGAGGCCGCGGTGGTGCTCACGATCGTGGTGTCCGCCGAGGGCGCGGTGGAGTCGGTCGAGGTGGTCGAGAGCGCGGGCGACGAGCTCGATGTGGCGGTGCTCGAGGCAGTGCTCGAGGCAGTGCGCCGATTCGAGTTCGCGCCGGCGACGCGCGACGGCGCGCCGATGCGCGCGCGGATCCGCTATCGCTACGAGCTCACGGTCATCGAGGCGGCGCCCGAGCCCGCGCCGGCGGAAGCGCCCGATGCCGACGTCACGGCCGACGAGGCGGTGGCGACCGACGAGGCCGCGGACCCCGAGGCGGAGCCGGAAGAGGTCGAGGCGCCCGAGGACGACGGCTCCGTCGCGTTCCGTGCGACCGCGGTCGTGGAGCCGATGCCGCGTGACGCCGGCAGCCGAACGATCGACGCCGAGATCATCCGCCGCATCCCCGGCACGCGCGGCGACGCGCTGCGCGCCGTCGAGATCCTCCCCGGCGTCGGTCGACCGGCGTTCGGGCTGGGCCAGCTGATCGTCCGCGGCGCCGCGCCGAGCGACAGCCAGGTCTTCCTCGGCGGCAACCCGGTGCCGCTCGTCTATCACTTCGGCGGGCTCACCAGCTTCTACAACTCGCAGCTGCTCGACAGCATCACGTTCGTGCCCGGCAACTTCTCGCTGAGGTACGGGCGGCGGGTCGGCGGCATCCTCGAGGTCGAGCCGCGCGACCCTCGCACCGACCGCGTGCACGGGTTCGCCGAGCTCAGCGCGATCGACGCGTCGATCAGCATCGAGGCGCCGATCGACGAGCACTTCGGGATCGCGCTCGCGGTGCGCCGGAGCACCATCGATCTCGTGCTCGCCGCGCTCGCGAGCGGCGGCGCGTTCGAGGGGCCGATCGCCGCGCCCGTGTACTACGACTACCAGGCGATCGCGAGCTGGCGGCCCGACGGCGACAACCGCATCCGCTTCGGCGTCTACGGCTCGGTCGACGAGCTGCGCCTCTTCCAGAGCCAGGACGCGAGCGACGACGCGAGCTCGACCAGCGGCTCGTTCGGGCTCGTGCAGCAGTTCCACCGCGTGCAGGTCGACTGGCGTCATCTCTACTCGCCGACGGTGCGCCACGACATTACGCTCGGCATCGGGCTCGACCTCGACGAGATCGGGATCGGCAACGTGTTCCGGTTCGATCGCAGGGTGGCGCCGATCCAGGCGCGCGCCGAGTGGCGCGTCGACGTGACCGACGCGGTGCACCTGATCGCCGGGCTCGATCTGCAGATCCTGCCCACGACCTTCGATCTCCGGCTCCCGCAGTCGCAGGGCAACGGCGGCTTCGGCGGCATGGGCGGGCCGGGCGGCGGCGACCGCACGACGCGCGCCACGTTCGACGGCGCGATCGTCCATCCCGCGGTCTACGTCGAGAGCGACACGACGATCGCGGGCGTGCTCGACGTCGCGCTCGGCGCGCGGCTGGACTATTTCGGCAACATCCAGCGCGCGAGCGCCGATCCGCGCGGCACGGCGCGCCTGCGGCTCGGCGAGTCGTGGGCGGTGCGCGCGGGCGTCGGTCTCTTCTCGCAGCCCCCGCAATTCCAGGAGACCACGATCGGCCTCGGCAATCCTTCGCTCGGTCCCACCCGCGCGCTCCACCTCGGCGCGGGCGTCGATTTCCGCCTTCGCGAGGAGGGCCTGACGCTGCAGGTCGACGGCTTCTACAAGCACGTCGACGACGTCGTCGTCGCGACCCCCGACGGGCAGGCGCCGTTCTATACGAACGACGGAATCGGGCGCATCTACGGGCTCGAGCTGAGCGCGCGGCTGCAGCCCGGGACGTCGGTGCCGCTCTTCGGGTTCTTCTCGTACACGCTGATGCGCAGCGAGCGCCTCGATCGTCCGGGCGAGGCGTGGCGCGTGTCCGACTACGACCAGACGCACATCCTCTCGTGCGCGCTGGTGTGGGAGGTCGGCGGCGGCTTCGAGATCGGCGCGACGTTCCGCTTGGTGAGCGGCAATCCGTACACGCCGGTGGTCGGCGCGGTGAACGATCTCGACGCGTCGACGTACCGGCCGATCTACGGCGCGACGAACAGCGCGCGCAATCCGTTCTTCCACCGGCTCGACGTGCGCCTGCAGCAGCGGATCGTGATCCGCGACTTCCGGCTGGTGATCTTCCTCGACGTGCAGAACGTCTACAACGCGACGAACCGCGAAGGCGTGCAGTACAGCTACGACTACACCGAGACCGCCGACATCTCGGGCATCCCGTTCTTCCCCTCGCTCGGCATCCGAGGTGAGCTGTGAGCCGGCGCGCGATCGTGCTCGCGATGCTGTGGATCGTCGGGTGTGGGTCGCTGCCCGCGCCGTCGATCATCACGCGCACTCGCATCGTCGGGGCGCGGGTGACGATCGAGGGCGATCCGTCGCGCGCGTGGCCGCTGCCGGGAGAGCGCGTGACGCTGAGCTATCTCGTGCTGCGCGCGGATCCGAGCGAGCCGCTGGTCACGTCGTGGAGCGCGTGCGTCGCCGGTCCGGCGGTGTCGGGCATTCCGACGTGCGCTGGCGACGCGCTCGCGGCGGTGCCGGCGGGCCCGCCGAGCGTCGAGCCGCCGATGTTCGTGATCGACGTGCCCGACGCGGCGACGCTCGGCCGATCACTCGGCGTGCTGACGCTGCTCGCGTCGTGCGCGGGCGGCGGCTCGCCGGTGCTCGACGAGGCGAGCCACGACGTGGCGTGCGACGCCGAGCCGGCGGGGCGCGGCGAGCTGTCGACATTCACGATCCGCGTCGCGCCCGACCTCGCGCTCGCGAACCGACATCCTTCGATCGCCGGCGAGACGTACGCGCTCGTGGGC
>JALYRN010000735.1 GCA_030855295.1 Myxococcota bacterium
GCGCAGGGATGGGCGCGGTGTGGCCGGCGCCGCTCGATCGCGGCTGCGTCAGCGGCATCGGTTCGTCGCGCAGCGTCGCGTCGGCGGCGCTGCCGGTGATCACCGGGACCGAGCCCGGCGGAGGCACGTACGCGTGGACCGGCTCCTGCGGCGCGGGCGGCATGCGCGAGGGCTGCGTGCTCAGCGGGAAGAGCAGCGAGAGCGTCTGCGCGATCGCCTGCGTCGCGACCTGCACGCCCGGGTGCTGCGCGCGCACCTCCTGCAGCAGCGCGAGCGTCTGGCTCACGGAGCCCAGCGCGCTCTTCACGCTCGCCTTGCCGTCGGGCTCGGACGAGGCGCGCTCTGCCTCGAAGAGCGCGCCGACCGCGCCCGCGATGTTCTGCGCGACCGCGAGGACGTCGGGCGGGATGTTCGGATCCTCTTGCAGCGCGCCGAGCGCCTTCGAGAGGTTCTCGCGCGCTTGGCGGGCGGTGCTCGCGCCGGAATAGGCCATGTCTCGTTCTCTCTCCAGTTCCACGCGGCGTGCGCCGTGGCGCGCCGCATCCGACGTTCGTTCGAGGCGCTGTCCGGAAAAGGCCGGGGCGCCTCAGAGCTCCTTCGTGAACACGACGCGCGGCCGGCTGGGGCCGGCGTAGTCGGCGTCCAGCGTCACCTGGAAGCCGAGCGCGCGGTGGAAGTCGATCGATCCGTCGTTGCCGACGTTCGTGATCGCTTTGATGCGCGAGGCGTCCGCCTGGCGAGCGCGCTCGGTGAAGACCTCGTAGAGGCGCTTTCCGACGCCGCGGCGGCGGTGCTCCGGGTGGATGCCGACGAGGTGGACGTACGCGACGCGCGGCACGGCCGGCGCGACACCCTCGCCGGTCGTACGCTCGCCGGTCGTACGCTCGCCCGTCATGAACCCGAGCAGGAACCCGATCACCTCGCCGTCGTCGTCCGCGATCAGCGCGTGCTCGCCGAGCTCGTAGAAGAAGATCGGATGGGCCTGCTCCCGCGAGGGGCCGCCCCACCATCGATCGAGGACCGACGCCACGTGGTCGAAGTCCTTCTTCGTGATCCCACGAATCTGCATCGAACGGCGCCACCATAGCACGGCGCGGATGAGTCCGGATCGATGGCGGAAGAGGCCTCGACCGAGCGCGACGCCGCGCGACCGGGAGTCCTCCCGCGCGGGCTCGTGGCGGTGCGGGCGGGAGCTAGCTCAGCTGCGCTCGGAGGCCGGATCGCGCGCGTGGTGCGTGCGCCCCGACCTGCGTACGTCACTGGGGGAGAACGATGACCAAGAGCCAGAACGAGATCGCGCGCGCGATGGTCGAGGACGTGTACGGGAAGGGAGAGATCCAGCTGATCCCGCAGCTCTGCACCGACGACTACGTCAGCCACGATCCGATGACCGGCGCGATCGATCGGCCCGGGATCGAGAGCGACGTGAGCACCTACCGGCGCGCGTTCCCGGACCTGCGGATGCAGATCCTCGATGCGGTCGACGCGGGCGACAAGGTGAGCGTCCGCTGGCGCGCGGTCGGCACGCAGCAAGGGGAGCTCCTCGGCATCCCGCCGACGAACAAGCGCGCGACCGTCGAGGGCATCACGCTCGTCCGGTTCGAGCGCGGCAAGGCAGCCGAGTCGTGGGTGCAGTACGACACGCTGGGGATGCTGCGGCAGCTCGGTGTGCTGCCCCAGAGCCTGGCGGCACCCGCGCCGCGGCCGGACGGACGACAGCAGCGCGCGGAGAGCCCGACGCAGACGCGTCGCTGAGCGAGCGCGAGGACGCGCGCCCCGATCGCGCTGCGCCGGCGCGGTCAGGGCGCGCGGTCCTCGCCCAGCACGGTGTTGTCGATCAGGCGCGTCGCTCCGATGCGCGCCGCGACCGTGATCACGGCGCGGTCGCCGAGCGCCGCATCGAAGGGCTCGAGCGTCTCGGGATCGGCGACGTCGACGTAGTCGATCGCGTCGGAGCACGCCTCGATGGAGCCTCGCACCAGCGCCGCGATGCGCGCGGGATCGCGCTCACCGCCGTCGAACGCGACGTGGGCCGCCCGCAGCCCGCGCGCGATGCCGAGCGCGCGCGCTCGCTCGTCGTCCGAGAGGTAGCGGTTGCGCGAGCTCTTCGCGAGGCCGTCGTGCTCGCGCACCGTCGGCATCCCGACGACCTCGATCGGCATGTCGAGATCGCGCGCCATGCGCTCGATCACCTTCCACTGCTGGTAGTCCTTGCGCCCGAACGCCGCGACGCACGGACCCGCGACCTGGAACAGCTTGGTCACGACGGTCGTCACGCCGGCGAAGTGCCCCGGCCGGTGCGCTCCCTCGAGCCGCTTGGTGAGGTCACCCACGACGACCTCGGACTGGAAGCCCACCGGGTACATCGAGTCGCGCGCGGGCGCCCACACCAGCTCGACGCCGGACGCGCGGCAGCGCTCGACGTCGCTCTCGAGCGTGCGGGGATACCGATCGAAGTCCTCGCTCGGCCCGAACTGCAGCGGGTTGACGAAGATCGTGAGCGCGACGCACGACGCGCCGCGACGCCGTGCTTCGTCGGCGAGCGCGAGGTGCCCCTCGTGCAGCGCGCCCATCGTCGGCACCAGCCCGAGGCGACCTCCGTCCGCGCGGACGGAGTCGCACGCTGCGCGGAACTCCTGCTTGTCGTGGACGACCCGGGTCACGCGTCGCTCGGGCCGTAGGCGCGCTTGGCCGGGAGCTCGACCGCGATCGGCACCGCGCTCGCGGGCGCCGGCTTCTTCGCGGCGGCGCCGAACGAGTGCTCGGCGCCCGGGAACGCACCACCGCGCACCTCGTCGACGTAGCGCGACGCCGCCTCGCGCCCGGCCTCGAAGAGCTCGGCGTAGCGCTTGACGAACTTCGGCTTCAGGTCCGGCGTGAGCCCGAGCAGGTCGTAGCTGACCAGCACCTGCCCGTCGCACTGCGGCCCCGCGCCGATGCCGATCGTCGGCACGCGCAGCGCCGCGGTGATCCGCGCCGCGAGCTCGCTCGGGATCCCCTCGAGCACGACCGCGAACGCGCCCGCGGCCTCGACCGCGCGGGCATCGCCCAGCACGCGCTCGCCCTCCTCTTCTCCGCGGCCCTGCACCTTGAAGCCGCCCATCGCGTGCACGCTCTGCGGCGTGAGCCCGACGTGCGCCATCACCGGGATGCCGACGGCGACCAGGCGCGCGATCGTCGGCGCCATCGCCTCGCCGCCCTCGACCTTCACGGCGTGCGCGCCACCCTCCGCGAGGAAGCGGCCCGCGTTGCGCAGCGCGTCCTCGACGCTGACCTGGTAGCTCATGAACGGCATGTCGCCGACGACGAGCGCGCGCCGCGCCCCGCGCGAGACCGCGCGGCAGTGATAGATCATCTCGTCGAGCGTCACCGGCAGCGTGGTGTCGAGGCCCTGCACGACCATGCCGAGCGAGTCGCCGACCAGCAGCACGTCGGCGCCGCCCTCGTCGAGCATGCGCGCGAACGTCGCGTCGTACGCGGTGATCACCGCGATGCGCTCGCCGCGCTCCTTCATGAGACGGAGCGCGGGCACGGTCACGCGCGCGGCGCGCGCCGGCGGCGCCCCCGGCGGCGGAGACTGACGTTCGGTCATGTGGCCTCACCTGGAAGACGCAGTGGTCTCGGCCGAGGAGATTCTCGGTCCGCGCCCTACGGCTCTCGGTCTGCGTCGAAATTAGCACGCGCCGCGCGGGCCCGCCGCAGCACCGTCGCGCGCCACGCGAGCGCAGCCGCTCCGATCGGGAGCGCGATCGCGATCACGATCCACTTCGGCCACGTGCCCGCGCGGATCGCGTCGATCTGCTCGCGCACCACCGCATCGTCGGGCGCGCGCGCGCCGAGCCGGTCGAGCTCGGTCGTGGTCAGCGCGACGCTGACGAAGAGGAACCCCGCCGTGAACGCCAGCGCGACGCGGAGGAACACGTGGATCTCGGGCCCGTCGGGATCGCGCAGCACGCCCGCGGCGAGCGCCGCGACGAGCAGCGGAAACGCCGCGGCGACGCCCCAGCCGGGCTCCCACAGGCCGATCGCGGC
>JALYRN010000736.1 GCA_030855295.1 Myxococcota bacterium
GTGCTCGTGCGCCTCCTGCGCGGTGGCGCGCCCGGCGCGGGTCAGCATCGCGGCGCCCGCGGCGGCTCCGCCCCAGCGGAGAAACGATCGACGCTCCATCTCAGTGTCCTCCCGCGGACGCTTCGTCCGCACGCATGTCTCCAGTGGCGCCGAACGTCGGCGTCCCGACGCGACGGCCACGCAGCAGCGCGTCGAGCGCGGCGCGCGCCGTCCAGAGGTCGCGCTGCGCGTCGATCGACGTCAGCTCGGCGGACAGCTGCGCGCGCAAGGCCGCGACCAGCTCGAAGATGCCGACCTGCATCGCGTTGTACTGCAGCAGCGTCTGCCGGAAGACGCGCTGTCGCGCCGGCACGATCACGCCGGTGTACTGCTGCGCGCGCAGCTGCGCGGACGTGAGGCGATTGCGCGCGTCGCGCGCCGCCGATCGGATGTCGATCGCGGCCCCCTCGTAGCGCTCCATCAGCGCATCGAACTGCGCCTCGTACGCGGCCGTCGTGCCCTCGTTGCGATCGAAGAGGGGGAGCGTGATGCTCGCGCCGCCACCCATCTCCCAGGTCTGACCGTCCTGCTCGCCGTGCACGTCGACGGTCACGTCGGGGATCCAGCCCTCGGCGCGCGAGAGGCCGACGCGCTGTCCGATCGCCTCGAGGCGCATGCGCAGCTCCGCGAGCTCGACGCTGGCGTCGATCGCGGCGCGCTCGAGCGCCTCGGGGATCTCGGTCTGGTCGGGCGTCTCGAGGGGCGCCGCGATCGTCCAGGTCGTCTCGCCCGCGTGCAGGCCGAGCAAGCGGTTCAGCCGCTCCCGCGACGATGCGCGCTCGAGCTCCAGCAGCGCGGTCGTCGCGCGCCCCTCTTCGTACGCGACGATCTGCGTCGCGAGATCGAGCTCGGGGATGTTGCCGGCTTCGTAGAGCATGTTCGAGGCGTCCCGCGCCGCCGCGAGCGCATCGAGCGCCCGGACCGCGACGGCAAGCCTCTGCTCGGCCGCCTGCGCGGCGTAGAACGCAGCGCGCACCTCGTACTCGGTCTCGAGCACGCGCCCCGCGGCCCGGTAGCGCGCGGCGTCGAGATCTCGGCTCGCGGCCTCGACGCGCAGCGGCGTCAGCAGCGCCTCGGTGAGCTCGAACGCGGCGAAGAGCTCGATCTGCAGAGGCTGATCGGGATCGGCCTGCTGACGAAAATCGACCTCGAGCTCCGGGTTCGGCAGCAGGCTCGCCTGGAGCACGCGCCCGCGCTCGACACCGAGATCTCGCAGCGCCGCGCGGAGCTCGCGGTTGTTCGCGAGCGCAATCCGGACGGCGCGATCGGCGTCGAGCGGCGCTTCGAGCATCGTCTCGATCTGCTCGTCGATCACGGGATCGACGGGCTCGAGCACGTTCTCCGGGAGCTCGCGGCCGGTCAGCGCCTCGAGCCGGCCGAGGTCGCCGCGGATCGACGTCCCGACGCAGCCGCTCCCGAGCGCCGCGACCGCCATCGCGAGGACCAGCCCGGGGGAGAGCACTCCTGCGAGGTCAGTGCGCATGGACGTGCCCTCCGTGGGCGCTCGGCGCGGTCGCGCCGGACGGCTCGAGCGCCTCCCAGCCCTCCGTCGGCTCGCCGGGGAGCGGAGGCTCTTCGCGGAGCGCGAGGCCGACCGTCGCGACCGGTGCCGCCGGCGCGTCGAGCGACGCCGCCGACCCGCGCGGGAACGTCGAGGGGAATGATCGCGAGCACCCGCCGAGCACCGCGGCGAGCAGGATCAGCAGGGTAGGGATTGCGTGGCGCATGGTGGTGGCTCCATGCGTCGAGAACGGGCGCGCCGTCCAGGGATTACAGTTCGTCCGATCCGTAATCGACCGCCGCGCACCGCGTCCTCTCCTCCGAGGCGAGCGAATCGCCGGAGGAACCACCATGGAAGCGACCCACCACACCCAAGGCAGCACGTCCGAGCCGCAGCCGGCCGGGCGATCGGACACCCCGCCGGCGGGAGCCGGACGCAGCGTCGTCCTGCCGATCCGCGGAATGACGTGCGCGTCGTGCGTCGGGCGCGTCGAGCGCGCGCTCGCCGGCGTCGACGGCGTGTCGAGCGCGACGGTCAACTTCGCCACGGAGCGCGCGAGCGTGTCGTTCGACGACGCGCGCACCGACGAGAGCGCTCTGACGCGCGCGGTCGAGAACGCGGGCTACCAGGTGCTCGAGGAGCCCGGCGCGACCGACGATCGCGCGACGGTGCAGCTGGAGATCACCGGGATGACGTGCGCCGCCTGCGTGCGCCGCGTCGAGACCGCGCTGAAGAAGGTCGACGGCGTTCGCGACGCCAGCGTGAACCTGCCGCTGAGCCGCGCGACCGTCACGATCGACCCCGACGTCGCGAGCGCGGACGCGCTGGTGCACGCGGTCGAGCAGGCGGGCTACCGCGTCGCCGGCGCGCCGAGCACGCAGGCGTCCAGCCCTGCCGCGACCGCGAGGCGCGCCGAGCACCGCGACACCGTCGATGCAGAGGAGCGGCGTGCGCTGGTGCGCGACCTCGCGATCGCCGCGCTGCTGACGATCCCGCTGCTCGTGCTCGGGATGTCGCACGGCGCGATCCCGGGCGCCGACGGTCCGATCGGCCGCGCGATCCAGCTGGTGCTCGCGAGCGTCGTCGTGCTCGGGCCCGGACGGCGCTTCTTCCGGCTCGCGTGGATCGCGGCCACGCACCGCACCAGCGACATGAACACGCTGGTGTCGATCGGCACCGGTGCGGCCTTCGCGTACTCGGCGGTCGCCGTGCTCGCACCCGGGCTCTTCCCCCATGCCGAGCACGGGATGCGGCCGCACGTCTACTTCGAGGCCGCGGGCGCGATCATCACGTTCGTGCTGCTCGGCAAGCTGCTCGAGAGCCGCGCCAAGAAGCGGCTCGCCGACGCGGTGCGGGGGCTGGTCGCGCTCCAGCCGAAGACCGCGCGCAGGCTCATCGGCGAGCGCGAGGAGGACGTCGGCGTGGAGCGGCTCGGCCGCGGCGATCTCGTGCTCGTCCGTCCCGGCGAGCGCATCGCGATCGACGGCGAGGTCGTCCGCGGCAGCTCCGCGGTGGACGAGTCGATGCTCACCGGCGAGAGCATGCCGGTCGACAAGGTCATCGGCGCGCGCGTGTTCGGCGGCACGATGAACCAGAGCGGTGCGCTGACGTTCCGCGTCGCGCGCACCGGCAAGGACACTGCGCTCGCGCGGATCGTGGAGGCGGTCGAGCAGGCGCAGGGCAGCAAGGCGCCGATCGCGCGGCTCGCCGACGTGATCAGCAGCTACTTCGTGCCGATCGTGCTGGCGATCGCGGCGCTGACGCTCGTCACGTGGCTGGTGATCGATCCCTCGCAGGTGGGCGTCGCGACCGCGATCGAGCGCTTCGTCGCGGTGCTGGTGATCGCGTGCCCGTGCGCGCTCGGCCTCGCGACGCCGGCGGCGGTCGCGGTCGGCACCGGCCGTGGTGCGGAGCTCGGCGTGCTGGTGAAGGGCGGCGCGGCGCTCGAGTCGGCGAGCCGCATCGACACCGTGCTGCTCGACAAGACCGGCACGCTGACCGCGGGCAAGCCCGAGCTGACCGACGTGCGTGCGATCGACGGCGACGAGCTCGCGATGCTCTCGCTGGTCGCGTCGGTCGAGAAGGAGAGCGAGCACCCGATCGCGCGCGCGATCACCGCCGGCGCGATCGCGCGAGGCGCGAAGACGACGCGCGCCGAGGGCTTCTCGAGCATGGCGGGCTACGGCATCGAGGCGCGTGTCTCGGGCAGGACGGTACGCGTCGGCACCGCGTCGTGGCTCGCGCAGGCGGGGATCGACACCGACGCGCTCGAGCCCGACGCCGACGAGCTCGCCTCGCACGGCCGCACGCCGTCCTTCGTCGCGATCGACGGCCGGCTCGCGGGCCTGGTCGCGGTCGCGGACCGCGCGACCGACGAGGCGCGCGCGACCGTCGCGATCCTGAAGAGCCTCGGCATCGAGGTCGCGATGCTGACCGGAGATCGCGAGCGGACCGCGCGCGCGGTGGCCGCCGACCTCGGGAT
>JALYRN010000096.1 GCA_030855295.1 Myxococcota bacterium
CTCCGGGACCTTCCGTCCGCACGCGCGGCGCGCGCTCCCGTCCGGTCCCTCCGGGGCGAGCACTCCTGCGGTCAGTCCGCGCCGGATTCCTCTTCCGCGTCGGCCCACTCGACCTTCTTCTCGACGACCGCCGCGAGCTCGAAGAAGAGGTTGAGGTAGGGACCGCTCTTGCCCTGCTTCTGGAACGCCTTGACCGTGTAGCTGCGCTCGTCGCCGGCGATCGTCCCGACCCACGCGGGGGTCGCGGCGGGATCCTGCTTGGCCGCGCCACGCGGCTTCGGGCCGGCATCGAGCGCGCCGCGGAAGGCGTCGGGGTGGTACGTGTTCTGGGTGCCGCGCGCGGGCGCCAGGGTCAGCGTGAGCTGCTCGTCGCGCCGCCACGCCTGCATGTCGTACGCGACGCCGTCGATGGTTCCGTCGCCCCGGAGGTCGGGCTGGCTCGGCTTCCGCTTGTCGGCGTTCTCGAAGAGGCTCCCCCGGTTCCGCGTGTGCTGCTCGGTCGACATGGCGCCTTCCCTCAAAGTTGGGCGCAGTGAAGCACGCGCGGGGACGGCGCGCTCAGCCTTCCTCGGAATCGGCCGAAGTGTCTGATTTTCCAGCCTTTTCGGCGGCCTCGCGGAGCTTGTCCTTCTTGCTCTTCCGCTTGCCTTTGACGCCTCCCGTGGTCGGCGCGGCGGGCGCCTCGATCGGCTCGAAGCCCGCGATCCGCTCGCGCGGGACGTCGAACCCGTGGCGCCGCTCGATCAAGCGGAAGTGCGCGTGGGCGTCGGCGACGAGAAAGCTGATCGCGTGGCCGCTCTCGCCGGCGCGGCCGGTGCGGCCGATGCGGTGCAGATAGTCGGCCGGAGCTCGCGGCAGGTCGTAGTTCACGACCAGCGGTAGTGAGGCGATGTCGAGGCCGCGCGCCGCGACGTCGGTCGCGATGAGCACGCGGATCCGCCCGCTGCGGAAGTCCTCGAGCGCGCGCATGCGAGCGCCCTGCGCGAGCTTGCCGTGCAGCGGGACCGCGGAGATGCCGAGCCCGCGCAGCTTGTCGGCGACGTGCTCGGTCGCGTACGTCGTCGCGACGAAGACGAGCGCGCGGCCCGAGCCGTGCTCCGCGAGCAGGTGGCGGAGCAGCTGCGTGCGACGCGGTCGATCGACCTCGATCGCGCGCTGCACGATGTCGGGCGCCGACTCGCGCGAGGACACGATCTCCACGCGCACCGGATCGCGCAGCACCGACGCGGCGAGCGCCTGCACCGCGGGCGGGAACGTCGCCGACAGCAGCAGCATCTGTCGGCGCGCCGGCACCAGCGCCAGGATGCGCGTCAGCTCGTCGGCGAAGCCGTGATCGAACAGGCGATCGGCCTCGTCGAGCACCAGCGTCGCAACCGACGCGAGCGAGAGCGCGTTCTTCTCGATCAGGTCGAGCAGGCGCCCCGGCGTCGCCACCACGAGATCGGCGCCGCCGCGCAGCGCCATCATCTGCGGGTTGATCGAGACCCCGCCGAACACGACGCGGATCTCGACGCGCTCCGGGAGGTGGCGGCCGTACGCGCGCGCCGCGTCTCCGATCTGGACCGCGAGCTCGCGCGTAGGCACCAGGACCAGCGCGCCGAGCCGTCGCGGCGCGTGCCGCGGCCGTCGCGACAGCGCCTCGAGGATCGGGAGCACGAACGCCGCGGTCTTTCCCGAACCGGTCTGGGCCGACGCCCACACGTCCGCGCCGCGCCGGACCGCGGGGATCACCGCCGCCTGCACGGGCGTCGGCGCGTCGTAGCCGCGCTCGCCGATCGCGCGAAGGAGCGGCTCCGAAAGATCGAGCGCGCGGAACGAGACGGAAGAGGGTTCGCCGTTGGACATCGAAGAGCGCGCGGAGACTACCGCGGACTCGCGCCCGCGCCCGCGCTCGCTGCTCGTCCGCCCTCGCGCCGAGCCGCCCGGGTTCGCCTGGGCGCGCGATCCACGCTACGCCGCGCGCATGCAGCCCTGGGAACGGCTCGCGACCGCGACGGCGCCCGACGGCGAGCCGCTCGAGCTGCGGCGCCGTGGCACGGAGTATCGGATCCGCGCGGGGCGACACGAGCTGATGTCGAACGACGACGAGAGCTCGTCGCGCGCGCTCGCCGAGCTCGGCTGCGCGCACCTCACGAAGGGCGCGGCGGCGCGCGTGCTGGTCGGCGGGCTCGGGATGGGGTTCACGCTGCGCGCCGCCCTCGATCTCGTGGGGCCGCGCGGCGTGGTCGAGATCGCGGAGCTCGTGCCCGAGGTGGTCGCGTGGAACGAAGGCCCGCTGGGGCCGCTCGCCGCGCATCCGCTTCGTGATCCTCGCACCGAGCTGCACGTCGGCGACGTGCGCGCTCGCATCCGCGCCGCGAGCGCGAGCTACGACGCCGTCCTCCTCGACGTCGACAACGGGCCGATCTCGGTGGCGCACGCGGCGAACGACGCGCTCTACGCGGACCGCGGCATCGCCGAGGCGTGGACGGCGCTGCGACCCGGCGGCGTGCTCGGCGTGTGGTCGCTCTCGGACGACGCGCGCTACACCGCGCGCCTCGAGCGGCGCGGCTTCGCGGTCGAGGTGCATCGCGTGTTCGGCTCGCGAAAGGGACGCGGCCGCGAGCACGTGATCTGGATCGCGCGGCGAGCGGCGCAGGAGACCCCGCCGCGACGCGCACCCCGCGCGCGATGAGACGACGCTCACCGGCTGTCGATCGATCGGCTCGCCCTCCGGGGCGAGCACTCCTGCTGGCTCAGCGGCTGTCCAAGAATCGGCTCGCCCGCTCCGGGCGCTTCCGTCCGCGCGCGAGGCGCGCGCTCCCGTACGCGCCCTCCGGGGCGAGCACTCCTGCTGGTCTAAAAATCGGCTCGCCCGCTCCGGGCCGAGCACTCCTGCTGGCTCAGCCCAGCTCGTCGGCGTCGTTCGTGTTCAGCGAGTGCGAGGCCAGCGCGAGCAGCAGGCGCGCGTCGCGCTCCGACTCGTCGGCCTGCGCCTGCCACATCGTGGTGATGCTGCCGTTCGGGCGCGATCGCGACTGCTCGGCCAGCTTGCGACAGACCGCCGCGCGATCCCGCAGCGAGCGGATCGCGACCCACAGCGCGCGATCGATCTCGCGGCACTGCGCGATGTCCATCGCGTCCGGGCCGAACGCGTGGCCGACCGCGCACCGATAGCGAGGCGTCCCTCCGTTCGGCTGCCACACCGGCCCGCCGCAGTCGGGGCATCCGGTCGGGACCGGGCGGCCGAGCGAGTCGAGCTCCTCCGACGACACCGGACGGCCGGCGAGCCTCACCTCCGTCGCGAGATCGTCGGGGACGGGCGGGCGCGGCGGCGCGGGCTCCGACACCAGGCGTCGCACCAACGTCGCGAGCTCGTGCATCTCGATGCGATGGTGGATCTCGGTGAACGCGAGCGCGCTCGCCGGCATCTCCGGCACCCGCGCCTCGTCGGGGTCTTGCACGATCGTGATGCCGCCGCAGCGGTGCACCGCGTCGAGCCCGGCCGACCCGTCGTGCAGGTTGCCGCTGAGCAGCACCCCGATGACCGAGGTCGCGTGCGACACCGCGGCGCTGCGGAAGAGCGGATCGATCGCCGGCCGCGAGGAGTTCTCGCGCGGGCCGCGCGGGAGCCTCATGTGCTCTCCGTCGATCACGAGGTGTCGATCGGGCGCCGCGACGTACACCACGCCGCGCTCGAACCGACCCCCGTCGGTCGCGAGCTCGACGCGCATCTTCGTCACCGGCGCGAGCGCGTCGCGCAGCAGCCCGCCCGCGTTGGGCGCCATGTGCTGCACGACGAAGATCGTCGCGGGTGTGTCGGCACCCAGCCCCGCGGTGAGCGCGCGGATCGGCTCGAGCCCGCCCTCGGACGCGCCGACGACCACGACGCCACGATTGGACACGGCCGAGATATGGGCTCGCGGCGAGCACCCACAACGACGAGGCCAGCCGAAGCTCGGCTCGTTCGGCTACGCCGGCCCGTCGGGTCGCGTCCGACGCACGCTCCACCACACGACGTACATCGCGATGGCGGCGACGATCCAGCCGAGCGGGATGGCCGCGATGTCCGCGGCCGACATCGGGCTCGGTAGCGCGCCCTCGCCGGACCCGAGCCACACGCCGGCGGCGACGGCGACGGCGTTGTTGCCGACGTGGGCGACGATGGTCACGGCCGTGCTCTGCGTCAGGTGCGCGAGCGAGGCGAGATAGAGCCCGAGCGGCACGACCGCGACGACGTGGTGCGGGTCGAGGTGATACGCCGCGAAGAGCAGCGCGGAGAGCGGGATCGCGAGCGCCGCGTTCGAGATCGAGCGCTGGAACGCGCCGCGGAAGAGCAGCTCCTCGCTGACGCCGGGCAGGATCGAGAGCAGAGGCAGGATCAGGATCAACGGCGCGCTCTGCACGAGCGAGTCGAGCATCCCGAGCGAGCCGAGCGTGAGGCTCGGCAGGTACGTCTGCATGAAGCGGCGCAGCGCGTCGGACGTCGGCCCGAGCGCGAGGATGCCGATCGGCGCCGCCACGAAGCACGGCCAAGGCGCGCTCACCAAGCCGAGCGCGGAGCGCAGCGGGATGCGCGCGAGGAGCGGGATCAGCAGCGCGGCGCTCGTCATCGCCAGGCCGGTCGCGGCGATCGACGCGGCGAGCAGATCCCCGCGGGTCAGCAGGGCCTCGGGGCTCAGCGCGCCCATGCCGTCGCGTGCGATCACGATCACGATCGCGACCACGAACACCGCCGCCCCCGCCAGCTGCCCGGCGATCCCGCCGAGCACGACCGTGAGCGTCCCCTGCCATGCCGCCAGTCGCGCTCGCCGCGCGGGCAGCGCGGGCGCGGATGCGTTCACCTGCTCGTCCATCTCGGCGCTCGGCGCGAAGCGTATCCGATCCGCCGCGAGCGCTCGCAAGCGCCGCTCCGCGCTGCTAGACCCGCCGGCCATGTCGGCACTCTCCGGCGCGCTCAGCTATGCGCGCTTCTTCGCACGGCGCCCGCTCCCGCGCGGATTCCTCGATCGCTCGTACGAGAAGCTCCTGCATCACGCGATGCGGCCGCTGAGCGCGGAGGAGCCCGATCCGGAGCGCTCGGGGTGGTGCGTGCTCGGCGATCCGCTCGACGTGACGCTGCCGCGGGATCGCGTGTACCTCGACGGGTTCGTGAACCTCGGTCTGCGCACCGATCGCTGGGCGATCCCGGCGCCGCTCCTGCGCAGCAAGGTGCGGCAGGCGGAGGCGGTCCACCTCGAGAAGACCGGGCGCGAGCGGCTCGGTCGGCGCGAGCGCGCGGAGCTCAAGGAGGTCGTGATGCTCGAGCTGCGCCGGAAGCTCGTGCCGTCGACGCGCGTCGTCGATCTCACGTGGTCGCTCGAGGAGGGCGTGGTGCGCTTCTTCAGTCACACGGAGCGCACGACCGGCGCGATGCTCGAGCTCTTCCAGAAGACGTTCGACCTCGAGCTGATCCCCGAGTCGCCCTACACGCTCGCGTCGCGGCTCGAGCTCGGCGACGAAGAGGCACAGGCGTGGGAGGAGCTCGAGCCGACGGTGCTCGCGCCGCGAGGAGGACGCTGATGCAGCTCGTCGATCGGATCGAGAAGCGTCGCTTCGTGGGCCGCGAGCTCCTGCTCCTCCTGTGGATGGAGTCCGAGCTCTTCGAGGGCACGCTGAGCACGCGCGAGCACGGCTCGTTCGGCCTGTGGATCGAGAAGAAGCTGGTGCTCTCCGCGGGCGACGAGAGCACGCGGATCACCGGCGCGCTGCCGGGCCTCGGCCGCGAGGCGAAGGAAGCGCTGCTGCGAGGGCAGCTCCCCGAGAGCGCCGGGATCCGCATCGCGTGGAAGGACGACGAGAAGAGCCTCGTGCTGACCGGCGAGAGCTTCGCGATCCGCGGGCTGCGCCTGCAGACGGAGCTCGGCGGCGCCGAGGAATTCGTGCCGGGCGGCGACCTCGTCGAGGATCTCGCGGGGCGCAAGCGCGGCCCGGCGAAGCGGAAGAAGAGCGACCCCGCCGCCGAGCAGGAGCAGGACGACACCGCGTTCTACGAGCGCATGACGATGACGCGCGAGCTCGAGGCGCTGCTCGCGGGGATCTACCGCGAGTTCCTCGAGCTGCGCCTGGGCCGTCGCTGGCATGGCGTCGTGGTGCCGGCGCTGCAGCGCTGGGCCGAGGGCGAGCGGGTCGACGCCGACGTCTACCGCGCCGCCCGCCTCGGGAAGGCGAAGAAGGCGCCGACGACGAAGACGACCGCCGCGAAGACCGCGCGGCGGGCTCGCTAGATCAGCCCTGACGTGCGAGTGACAGCGTGCGCCCGGCGCGCGCTCCGGTGTGCGCGCCGTCGCGCACCGTCCACGCGCCGTTGACGAACACGTGCGCGATGCCGTCGGGATGGTTGCGAGGCGAGGCGTACGTCGCGCGATCGTGCACCCGCGCGGCATCGAAGATCACGACGTCCGCGCGCGCGCCGGCGCGGAGCTCGCCGCGATCCGACATCCCGAGCTTGCGCGCGACCATCCCGGTCATCTTCGCGATCGCGGTCTCGAGCGAGAACAGCTTCTCGTCGCGCACGTAGTGCTCGAGCACCCGCGGATAGGTCCCGTAGCTGCGCGGATGCGGCTTGCCCTCGCGCTGCGGAAAGCTGTCGGTGCCGAGCATCGTGGTCGGGTGCGCGAGCACGGTGCGCACGTCCTGCTCGCTCATCACGTGCGCGATCGCGGCGACCGCGAGCTCCTCCTCGACCAGCAGATCGAGCAGGCCCTCGTAGAGCCCCTGCCCGCGCGAGCGCATGATCTCGTGCAGGCTCTTGCCCTCGTAGTGGTGCTGCTTCTTGGTCGAGCTCACGACCACGAGCTTGCTCAGCCCGCGCAGCACGAACGGCAGGATCATCCGCTTCGGGAAGATCTTGTCGAGCACGCCGGGCAGCTGCGCGAACTTCATGAAGCGCTGATCGGCGTCGGCGCAGATGCGCGCTCGCATCGCGGGATCGCGAAGCCTCTCCAGCAGCCGCTCCTGCGAGCCCTCGAACGCCCAGAGCGGCACGAACATCGCCGACAGCACCGTGGATCCCGCGGTGTAGGGATACACATCGCTGTTCACGTCGAGCCCCTCGTCGCGCCGCGCGCGATCGATCATCGCGAGCGTCTTCTTCACCTTGCCCCAGTTGAACCGCCCCGCCGCCTTGTGGTGCGAGATCAGCACCGAGATGCGGGCCTCGCGCGCGATGCGCAGCGCCTCCTCGACGCTCGGGATCAGCCGCGCGCCCTCGTCGCGCATGTGCGTCGCGTAGATCCCGCCGTGTCGCGCCGCCACCTTCGCGAGCTCGATGATCTCCTCGGTCTGCGCATACGCGCCGGGCGCGTAGACGAGCCCGGTCGACATCCCGAACGCGCCCTGCGCCATGTTCGCCTCGACCGCCTCGCGCATGTGCGAGAGCTCCGACGCGGTCGGCGCGCGCTCGTCGAGCCCCATCGCGAGGCAGCGCACGTTGCCGTGCGAGACCAGCGGCGCCGCGTTCACGCTGATCCCGCGCTGGTCGAGCACCGCGCGGTACGCCGCGAGATCCGCGAAGCACCCACCGCCGCGCTCCCCGAAGATCATCGGCGAGAGCTTCTCGTAAAACCCCTCGACCCGATCGTTCGCGGGAAACAGCCCCAGCCCGCAGTTCCCGATCACCTCGGTCGTCACCCCCTGCATCACCTTCGCGCGCGCCTCGGGATCCCCCGGCAGCGTGAAGTCCGAGTGCGAGTGCGCATCGATGAACCCCGGCGCGACCACCATCCCGGTCGCATCGATCACCTCGTCCGGCGCGAGCGAGCACTCGCCCACCTCCGCGATGTGCTCCCCCTCGATCAGCAGATCGCCGCCGCGCGCCGCCGCCCCGGTCCCGTCGACGATCGAAGCATTCCGAACGAGCACCCGCATCGAGCGAGCATATGCCGCCGCGCGGAGCGGCGCTCAGCGCGCCCGGCGATCGCCGATTCCCGCGAGGAATCCGGAGAGCGCTTCCGCCAACTCGTCGCGCTGCTCGAGCAACGCGAAGTGATCGCCGTCGACCTCGATCAGCTCGCCCTGGGGAAGCGTCGCGGCCCACTCCCGCACCCGGTCGATCCGGAAGCGCTCGTCGTGGATTCCGTGCCAGACCAGCGTCGGCACGCGAGGCGGCGTCGCACGAGAATCGAGCCCGGAGAGCAGCGCCAGCCCATCGATCTCGGTCCCCAGCGCGGTGGCGAGGTTCGATGCGCCGATGCCCCCGTTCGACAGACCGGCGAGCACGATCGACGCGGCGCCGCGCGCGCGGATCTCCTCGAGCGTGCGCCGCACGATCGCGGGGCCGTCGCCCAGATCCCATCGTCCGGCGATCGTCGTCGCCGGGCAGATCGTGCTCACGCCGACGTCCGCCGCGATGCGAGCGACCGCCCAGCACTGCGCGACGAAGCTGCCGCCGTAGCCGTGCAGGAACACGAGCCACCGCTCGGTGCCGTCCTCCTCGTGCACGAACGCATCGAATCGCGCCGCGCTCTGTCTCCCGAACAACGTCGAGAGGAACGGCACGCTCGCGACCTCGCCCGCATCGCGATCGATCTCGTCGTACGCGCGCGTCAGCGCAGGCACGAAGCCCTCGAGCTCGCGATCGCTGAAGCCCCGCCGCAGCCGCAGGAGCCGCACGCCCACCAGGCTGATGTCGCGCTCCGCGAACACGCGCCCGCCCGCGCCCGCGGCCTCGCCCGACGGCAAGACGATCGCGCGGAGGAAGGCATCGTCGCGCAGCGGCCACGCGAGCGTCGCCACGATCACCGAGATCCACGCGCCGACCGCCAGCCCCGCCGCGACGCGCCCGCGCGTTCCCCCGATCGCGAGCGCGACGACGGCGACCATTCCGAGCACCACCCACGCGACGCCCCGCGCGCTGATCGGCTGCCCCAGCGCCGCGAGCGCGAACGGCAACACCACGCACCCGAGCGCGACCGCCACCTTGCGATCTCCGTCTCTTGAAACCGCGGACATTCGAACGCGACTCTGTGGGCGAACGCGTTGCGTGACAATGACGCGCGGCCGTCCACTCAGAGCACCAGAGGCTGTCTAAAAATCGGCTCGCCCGCTCCGGGCGCTGCCGTCCGCGCACAGGGCGCGCTCCCGTACGCGCCCTCCGGGGCGAGCACTCCTGCCGACCTCAGAACCGCGGCCGCCGGACTAGCGCTCGTGCTGCCGCGCGATCGCGCTGAGGGCGTCGATCGAGACGCTGCTCACGGCGCGCATCGAGAAGAGCTCCGGGCACGACATCGAGACGTGGCCCGCGGCCCCCCATACGTGCGGGCAGAACGGCGTGATCTCGAGCGAAGCAGCGGCGGCTCCTCCGGAGCGGAGCTCCGCGACGAACGCGTCGCGCATTGCGCGAACGAGCGGGGCGAGGCGCGCTCCGAGCGCCGGATCGTTGGTTCGCAGCACGAGCGCGCGATCGAGCTCGACGTCCCCGAACGACGCTTCTCGGAGCCCACCGAGCCGCGGTGTCTCGGGCACGTACGCGAACCGCCAGTCGCTCGTGCTCGGTGCCTCGAACATCGCCGCGAGCCGCCAGTCCGCGAGCTCTACCTCGCCGGGTCGTGGCCGAATCGTCACCTCGAACGGTGGCACGTCGAACGGGCCGCTGACGGTGAGCCGCGCCGCGATGCGCGGCAGCCCCCGCGTCCACCGAGGACGCGACGCGTCGCCCTGCCGCCACGAGCGCGCCTGGTCGTCCACCGACGACCACACGACCTCGCCCTCGCCGCGCGCCGGTCCGATCTCGACCTCGACCTCGTGCCCTGCCCGCTGACCGCGCAGCCTCGCGCGGAGCTCGTCTCTTCCGCGGATGCCGAGCTCGCGGACCGAGCTCGCCGGATCGCCCGACACGACCTCCAGTCCCACCCTCGCCGCCGCGACATCGAGCCGCCACTGCGGCGACTCGGTGGTCGGCGGTCCGACCGGGGCGTCGCGCGCCAGTCGAACGATCGCGTAGCCTCCGACGCCCAGCAGCGCCCCCACTCCGACGACACAGACCAACGACGCGAGCGCAACGACGAGCGACACGGAACCTCCTCGGTCGAGAGTCGCCGCTCATCGGTGGCCGCGCCCGTCGATTGCGCTCCGTTCTCGACGAGCGGCTCCGTGCGATCGACACGACCTCGAGGTCGAGCACCTCGCGCCGTGAGGCGCGCAGCGGGTGACGAACAGGTCCTGCCAGCAGAGCGATCAGCGCGGCGGCGCGATCTGCGCGAGGACCTCGGCGAGGGCGTGCTCGACGCGCAGGCCTTCCATCTCGGCGCTGGGCGTGATCACCACGCGGTGGTGCGCCAGCGGGATGAAGAGGTTCTTCACGTCGTCGGGGATCACGAAGTCGCGACCGGCGCAGAGCGCGTTGGCGCGCGAGGCCGCGGCGAGCATCGTCGCGGCGCGCGGCGACAGGCCGACGGCGAGCGCGGGGTGCTGGCGCGTCGCGCGCGCGAGGCCGACGACGTACTCGCCGATCGGCGGCTCGAGGTGCACGCGGCCGGGCATCAGGCGCAGCTCGTCGATCTCCTCGGGGCTCATCACCGTCTCGATGCCGAGCGCGTCGATCGGCGGCATGCCCGCCTGGCCGCCGTGCGTCATGACCGCGCGCAGCTCCTGCTCGAACTGCGGATAGCCGACGTCGAGCTTGAACAGGAAGCGATCGAGCTGCGCCTCGGGCAGCGGGTACGTGCCCTCCTGCTCGATCGGGTTCTGCGTCGCGATCACCGTGAACCGCGACGACAGCTCGTGCGTCGTTCCGTCGATCGAGACGCAGCGCTCCTGCATCGCCTCGAGCAGCGCGCTCTGCGTCTTCGGCGGCGTGCGGTTGATCTCGTCGGAGAGCAGGATCTCCGTGAAGACCGGCCCCTTCGTGAGATGGAAGGTCTGCGTGCGGAAGTCGAAGACGTTCGCGCCGAGCACGTCGCCCGGCATCAGATCCGGCGTGCACTGGAGGCGCCGCATCGGCAGCCCGAGCGCGCGGCTCAGGCACTGCGCGAACAGCGTCTTGCCCGTGCCCGGCACGCCCTCGAGGAGCACGTGCCCGCGCACCGCGACCGCGACGAACGCGAGCCGCGTGTGCTCCTCCGCGCCGTAGACGACCTTGCCGATCTGCTCGCTGAGCGCGCGGAGCTGGTGCTTCACCTGGTCGGGGTTCATGCGCGTTCCTCTCTCGCCTGGATCGGGGTCTTCGTCGTCTTCGCGGGCCGCTTGCCCGCCTCGAGCACGGCGGCTCGGAACTCCGCGGCCTGCCGCGCGATCGAGAGCGCCTCGCGCGCGCTCATCCGCTTCCCTTGCGGCCCGGCAGCGCGCGTCGCGTGCAGGAGCAGCGCGGCGCGCGGCTGCACGTGTCGCAGCGCTGCCGCGCGATCGACCAGGTCGGCGCGCTGCTCGATCGTCTTGCCCTCGGTGAGCCCGAGCCGCCGGTGCAGATCGCCCACGAGGTCTTCGACGTAGCGCGTCGCGAGCGCAGGCAGGCTGCTGCCGTTCGCGAGCACCGACGCCGCGACGTCGATCACCTCGCGCGGTCCGCGCCCGAGCGCCTCCTGCACCGGCGCCGGCGGCCCGAAGCGCTTGCGCCCCATCGCGAGCAACACCAGCGCGATCAGCGCGGCGTGCACCAGCACGAGCACGCCGGGCCAGCGGCCGAAGAGCTCCGCGAGCGAGCGCGTGATCACCGCGCCGTGGAACACCTCGTCGATCACGATCGCGTCGCCGCCCGCCCCGTCCGCCGAGCCCAGCCGCTCCTCGACGAAGCTCCGCCAGAACGCCGCGTGATCGCCGCGCTGCAGGTTGAAGCTGTGCAGGAGATCGGGATCGGACACCACGAAGAGCAGGCCCTTCGGATCGGCGACCACGAAGCTGCCCACGTCGTCCGCGAGGATCGGCACGCCGCCCTCGAGCCGCTGCGGCCAGCGCAGCTCGATGCGGCGCTGGCCGCCGTCGGGCTCGCGCGCCTCGATCGTCGTCCATGCATCATCGAGCGGCTGCCGCACGATCGTCAGGTGCAGCGGCAGCTCGTCGAGCAGGTCGTAGAGCTGGTACTGCGGCTGATCCGTCATCATGCCGAGCGGCCCCGGCTGCCACTTCGGGAGCACGAGGATCGTCGGTCGCTGCGCGGTCATGCGCGCGCGCACGAGCTCGCCGAGCGTGGTGGTGTGCCCCTGCACCGTCACGTGCGGCTGGTTCGGCTCGATCACGAAGAGCGGCGCGCTCACGTGCTCCCAGTCGGGATGCGACCACCGCTCGACCGTCACGCCCATCTCGCGCAGCGCCTCGAGGAACGCGCGGTGCCCGAGCGGTCCGGCGCCGTACGAGTCGCACACCTGCGCGGGCGGCGGCGCGAGGCGGCGTCCGAAGACCAGCGCTCCCACCGTCGCGACGAGCGACAGCACCGCGATCGCCGTGACGATCGCGCGCACCCGATCCGAGAACAGGGCGCGCTCGCCGCTCACGCCGCCTCCCGCCGCACGGCCGCGATCACGACGTCGCGCAGCGCGCGCGCGCTCTGGTACTGCGCCTCGCTCGCGTCGCGCCCGCCGAACCACACGAGCTCGGTCAGATCGAGCAGCGCCCCGAGCTCGGCGCGCCCAAGGCGGAGCGCGTCGACCGAGCACACGAGCTCGCGCGCGGTGCGGGCGCGCTGTCGTCCCTCGGTCCCGCCGACGCGCTCGAGCGACTCGAGGAAGAGCGCGTGGATCGCCTCGCGGTAGCGGCCCTGGGCGGCGAGCGCCTCGGCGCTCTCGCCGCTTCCCATCAGCAGCGGGTCGACCGCGCCGCCCTCCTCTTCTTCTCCCGCGCGCGTTCCTTCGATGCGCGGCGTCGACCACCGCACGCTCGCGACGAAGAACACGATCAGCATCAGCAGCAGCGATCCCGCCAGCGCGAGGAGCACCCAGCCGAGCGGTCCGCCGATCGATCCGAGCAGACCGCCGAGCCACTGCACGAATTCGCGCAGGAACGGCACGTCGAAGCTCGCAGGCGGATCGGCGGCCTCGCGGTCGGCGTCGACCGACGTCTCGCCGCGGCTGCCGCCACCGCGTCCGTCTCGCCCGTCCCCGTCGGTTCCGTCACCCTCGGACCGCTCCGGCACGTACACGGAGATGTCGCTCGGGTACCCGCCCTCGCGCTGCACGCGCTCTGCGACCTCGCCCGGCGCCTCCTCCTGCG
>JALYRN010000737.1 GCA_030855295.1 Myxococcota bacterium
GGCTCGGCGGTCGCGCGCGACGGCTCGATGGCGGCCGTGCCGCCGCCGCACGAGGCGAGGAGCGGAAGACCGAGCAGAGAAATCGAGAGGAGGACGATCGTCGTGGCGCGCTGGCTCATGGTGGCCGAGGTTGTACCGCGGATCGCGCGACACGCGAGATCGCGGGCCCTCGAACGATCGGCTCGCCCGCTCCGGCCCCTCCCGTCCACGCGCGAAGCGCGCGCTCCCGTGCGGGACCTCCGGGGCGAGCACTCCTGCAGGGGTCAGGGCTCGAGCACGAGCTTGCCGACGACCTTGCCGCCGCGCGATCGCTCGTGCGCGCGCTCGGCCTCGGCGAGCGGGTAGCGCTCCTCGACGATCACCTCGAGATCACCGCGCGCGAGCGCCGCGACCAGCGGCTCGAGCCGCGCGCGCGTGGGTCGTCCGAGCACGGTGCGGACATCCCGTCGGAGCGCGATCGACAGGTAGTCGGCGCCGCGGACGACCACGAGATCGACGTGCCCACCGGGCGCGAGCAGCGCGCGGCATCCGTCGAGTGGATAGGTCGCGGTGCCGACCGCGTGCAGGACGAGATCGTACGGCCCGTGGGGCCGCGCCGCGGCGAGCGCGTCGCCCTTCGTGTAGTCGACCGCGATCGCGCCGAGGCGCTCCACCAGCGCGACGTTGCGCGTCGAGCACACGCCGACCGCCGTCGCGCCGAGCATCCGCGCGAGCTGGATCGCACAGAGCCCGACGCCGCCCGACGCGCCGAGCACGAGCACCTTCGAGCCGGGCCCCGTCGTCCGGTGCTCGGTCAGCGCCATCCAGGGCGTCACCGCGGGCACCGGCAGGCACGCGGCGCGCGCGAAGTCGATCTCGTCCGGCAGCACGGCGCACTGATCGGGCCGGACGATCACCTCGCTCGCGTAGCTGCCGCGCTGGTTGCGCGCGAAGTTCGTCCCGCCGACGACGCGCGCCCCCACCGCGAGCGGCCCGCCCGCGGGCCCCACCTCGATCACCTCGCCCGCGAAGTCGACGCCGAACACCAGCGGCCCCGAGGGTCCGAGCAGCCGGTACAGCAGCCGGATCGGCCCGCCCTCGCGCATCTTCCAGTCGACTGGGTTCACGCCGATCGCGCGCACGCGAACGCGCACCTCGTCGCCGCGCAGCGCGCGCGAGGGCAGCGTGGTGATCGCGAGCGGCTCGGACGCGGACCGGGAGGTCGCGACGCGGATGGTCGCGGGGCGCGCGAGCGCGGCGCCGGGGGCGGGAGCTGGATCGTTGGGCACGGCGGGAGTGTACGCGTGCGCGGCGGATCCGGTGATCGGCGCTCGGGGGGCCGGGCTGGCGAGGCGCGCGCTGGGCGGACACTCGGTCACCAGGCGAGCTCGGTGTTGTTGCGCTTGAAGAACTTGCCGGAGCTCTCGAGCCCGCGGGCGTCGATGATCGCGGCGAGCTGGCGGGCGCTCTCGTCGGCGGTGATCGTCGCGCCGGGGCCGCCCATGTCGGTCTGCACCCAGCCGGGCTCGATCACGATCGAGGCGATGCCGCGCGGGCGGAGGTCGACCGCGAGCGTGCGCCCTGCCATGCCGAGCGCGGCCTTCGACATGCGGTAGCCGTAGGCGCCGCCGCTGCGGTTGTCCTCGATCGAGCCCATCCCCGAGCTCATGTGGAAGATCTTGCCGCGCGCCTTCTCGAGCAGCGGCAGCAGCGCGCGCGTCACCCGCAGCGCGCCGATCGCGTTGGTGTCGAAGAGCTCGAGCGCGGCCTTCGCGTCGAAGTCGCCGAGGCCCTCCCAGCGCCCGATCCCCGCGTTGTTCACGAGCACGTCGACCGCGCCGAGCGGCCCGAGCTCGCGGCCGAGCGCGGCGCACGACTCGTCGCTGCAGACGTCGAGCGCATGGACCTCGACGCTCGGGAGCGCCGCGAGCTCCTTCGCGCTCGATGGATCGCGCGCGGTGCCGTGCACCTCGTCGCCGCGCTCCGAGAACACGCGCGCCAGCGCCAGCCCGATCCCCCGGTTCGCACCCGTGATCACGATCCGCATCCGACACCTCGCGCCCTCGACATGGGGCCTGCCCCGCGCGCCTCGCAAGCCCCGTGTCCGGGGCATGGCGATCGCCCGAGCCGCGAGGACCGTTGCGCCCGGCACGGAGCGCGGGCACGGTGCGCGGCGATGAGCATGGACCGACGGACGATGATCGCGATCGGCACGCTCGGCGTGCTCGCTTCGAGCTGCGTCTGCCTCGCGGGGAGCGCTGCTCTGTTCGCGACGGGGACCGAGCGATCGCCGCTCGCCGGGGCCGCGACCGTCTCGGCGACGCTGGCCTGCGCCGAGCCGCGCGCGGAAGCGGATCGCGCGATCCTCGCGCGCCGGCTCGACTCGCTGTCGATCGAGCACGAGCTCACGGTGGTCGATCCCACCCATCTCCGCGTCGTGCTCCGCGAGGTGTCGGGGCCGCGTGCCCTCTCGTCGCTGATCGCGCGCGGCGAGCTCGAGATGACCGAGGTCGTCGAGGGCGCGACGGATGTCGATCCCCGCTCGCTGGGGACGGGCGTGCGGCTCGAGCACCCTCGGGAGGGCGCGACGGCCTATCACGCGACGTCGCCCGAGCAGCTCGCCGCGCTCGCGAGCCACACGCCCGCCGGCGCCCGGTTCACCATCTCGTGCGCGGAGAGCCCGGGCGAGGAGCGCGACTGCGAGGCGTTCTTCCTCCGCGTCCCGGCGCCGATCGGGACGCGCGACGTCGCGACGGCCGAGGCCCAGATCGACGAGCACTCCGGCACCCCGCAGGTCGCGATCACGTTCACGCCCGAGGGCGGGCGCCGGTTCGAGGAGCTGACCGCGTCGCTGGTCGACCGCCGCCTCGCGATCGTCCTGGACGGGCGGGTGATGTCCGCGCCGGTGGTGATGGAGCGGATCGGCGGAGGGCGCGCTGTGATCTCGCTCGGCGTCGGCGGCTTCGAGGAGCTGCTCGCGGAAGCGTACGGGATCGCGGCGGCGCTCCGATCGGGCGAGCCGCTCGGGTGCGCCTGGGAGATTCAGTCGATGCCGTGACGCGATGCGCTGCGGAGCCCGCGCGTCACGCGCGCGCAGGCTCGGCCCACGGCACGACGGCGAAGAGCGACGCGCGCTCCGCGTCGTCGAGCACCGCGACGCGGCGGCTGCCGTCGACCAAGGTCACGCGCAGCGCCGCGCGCTCGCCGATGTCGGCGCCCTCGACGGTCGCGCCGAGATCGATGGCCTCGGCGAGCTCGCGGCTTCGCGTCGACAGCTTCGCGAGCGAGCCGCCGAGACGACCCCATCCCTGCCGCTCGGCGGCCTCGCGCACCGCGGGCCACTTCGCTCCCCGCGCGCTCGCGATCTCGAGCAGCACGCTCATCCGCTTCTCCATCTGGCGCCGCTCGAGGTGGCGCTCGAGGCGGACCAGCTCGCCGACGTGCTCGATGAGCTGTGCCTCGTCGATCTGATAGCAGTCGCTCGGCAGCGTGCGTCGCTGCGCCGAGTGCCGGTCGAGGATCGCGAGCTGCACGTGGAGCCCGTGCAAGAGCGCGGTCACGGCCGGCTCCTTCGCCGTCGCGTCGTCCATCCGCTCGTGCGCCGCCCAGCAGTCCGCGACCGACGTCGTATAGACCTCGAGGAGCGGGACCGCGCGCGCGGGATACCAGCTCCCGAGCGCGCTCCTCGCGGCCTCGAAGGGCGGCCGCACGGCGACCGGCAGCTTCTCGAGGAGCACGCCGGCGCCGCGATCGGCGATCAGAGCGGCGAGCGGGTGAGCGCGGAGCTCCCACACCGCGCGCGAGGTTTCGTCGAGGGACATGCGCGGAGGATAGGCTCTTCACGCAGCACGCGCGCGGTGGAGACTCGATGCCCTCGAAGGTCGTTGCGGATCGATGCGCGATGCGGGAAGCGGAGGCCCTCCCGCGGGTCGCGCGCTACGATCGGACCCATGCGCTCGCGGCATCGCGCTCGGCTCCGTCCTCGGGCCGGAGCTCTCTCGCCGGCGCGCGCCCACGCGCGACCGCGAGCGAGCATGCGAGC
>JALYRN010000738.1 GCA_030855295.1 Myxococcota bacterium
GCGGTCTCGCCGCGCGTCGTGTCCATCCGCATGTCGAGCGGGCCCTCGGCGCGGAACGAGAACCCGCGCGTCGCGTCGTCGAGCTGCGGCGAGCTCACGCCGAGATCGGCGAGCAGCCCGTCGACCTGCGGCGCGCCGTGCTCCGCGAGCAGCTGTCGCAGCTCGGAGAACGCACCGTGGACCAGCGTGGCGCGCGAGCCGAAGCGCGCGAGACGCGGCGCAGTCTCCTCGAGCGCGCGCGGATCGCGATCGATGCCGATCAGCCGTCCGTCGGGCGCGCTCGCCTCGAGGATCGCCTCGGCGTGTCCACCACGGCCGAGCGTGACGTCGACGTAGAGCGCCCCGGCGCGCGGCGCGAGCTGCGCGAGCGTCTCCGCGAGCAGCACCGGCGCGTGCGGCATGGTCGTCGGCTCGCTCATCGCCGCCGCCTCACAGCCCGAGGTCTCCGAGGCGCTGCGCGAGATCGCGGCGCGTCGCCTCGTCCGCGAGCACCTGCTGCCGCAGCGCGTCGAAGCGATCCTTCGACCAGAGCTCGAGGTGCTTGCCCATGCCCGCCCACAGCGCCTCGCGCTCGAGACCGGCGGTCTCGCGCAGGGTCTGCGGGATCAGGAGCCGGCCCACCTTGTCGAGCTCGAGCTCGACCGCGCCCGACACGTACAGCCGTCGGATCATCGCCACGCTGGGATCGAAGCGTGGAAGCTGCGACAGGCGCTCCTCGAACGCCAGCCACTCCTTCATCGGATAGGCGACCAGGCAGGGATCGACGCCGGTCGTGATCACGAGGCGCGACTCTCCCTGCCCCGCGAGGACCTCGCGAAAGCGCGACGGGACCGACGTGCGGCCCTTCTCGTCGATCGCGTGCGCGTACTGCCCTCGGAACACTGCGTTCCTCCGGCGGTGGGTCAGTGGCTCCGGCTCGGCGTCGCGAACGACTCCGAGCGCCAGCCGCTGCGCGGGCACTGCTTCCCACCGCTTCCCACCGCGTGCCGAACCTACGGCCCCGGCGTGCGCGATGTCAACTTCGGGCGCGCAGGATTTCGCAACTTTCTTTCGATGATCCCGGCGATCGAGGGTCCGGTGGTAGAAAGTGGATCGCGGAGCTGCGCGATCGGTGAAAGCCTGTTCATGTGCGCGTCGTCGGTGCAGGAAGCGCGGCGTCGCGCGCTAGACTCGGCGTCGGATGTCGGAGTCGGACGACGAGCTCGAGCAGGCGTGGGCCGACGTGCTCGGCGCGTGGGACGACGAGGGCACGCACGCGCGCTTCCTGGCGCTGGTGGGCGCGATGGGGCGGCACGCCGAGGCGGGGCGCCGCTACCGCGAGGTGAAGGAGCGCGACCCGGCGCGACGCGCGGTCGCCGATCGGCGGATCGAGGAGATCCTCCAGCACGCGGTGGCGAACGTGCTGCTCACCACGCGCGCCGAGCCGGCGCCGGCGCGCCGCCGCCTCGAGTGGATCGCGCTCGGCGTCAGCACGGCGCTGATCGCGGCTGCGCTCTGGCAGGTGGTCCGCTGATCTCGTTGCGGTCGAGATGCGCGCGACGGTAGGCTCTCCGCGGCAGCGGGCAGAGGGAGCGAGAACTTGCAGCTCGATTTCAATGCGCGCGAGCTCACGCTCAAGCTCGTCTACTACGGCCCCGCGCTGAGCGGGAAGACGACCAACCTGCAGGCGGTGCACGAGCTCGTCTCGCCCGACTCGCGCGGTCGCCTGATGACGCTCGAGACGAAGGACGACCGCACGCTCTTCTTCGACCTGCTGCCGCTCTCGGTGCAGGCGGGGCGAGGGCTGTCGATCCGCATCAAGCTCTTCACCGTCCCGGGCCAGGTGATCCACAACGCGACGCGGCGGCTCGTGCTGCAGGGCGCCGACGGCGTCGCGTTCATCGCGGACTCGCAGCGCGCGGAGACGAAGGCGAACGCGGCGGCGTTCGTGAACCTGCGGCAGAACCTGGTCGAGAACGGCATCGAGCCCGGCGCGCTGCCGCTGGTGATCCAGTTCAACAAGCGCGACGCGCCCGAGGTCCGCAGCGACGCGGAGATCGACGCGCTCGCGGCGAAGGGCAAGGAGCCCGTCTTCAAGGCGGTGGCGCTGCGCGGTCAGGGCGTGCTCGAGACGCTGATGGGCCTGGTCGACATCACGTGGCAGCGGCTCGAGACCGAGCACCAGCTCTCCGAGAAGTTCGGTGTGCGCAGCGACGCGCTGCTCGACGAGGTGCGGGGCAAGCTCGGGATCCAGAGCCCCGGGATCGAGGCGCGCCGATGAGCGAGCATCGCGGGCCCGAGACCGAGAGCGAGCTCGAGACGATGCTCGCCGAGGTCGCGCGGCTCGAGGACGTGGTCGATCGCTCGGCGCTCGCGGAGGTCTGCCGATCGTTCTTCGAGCTGTTCTCGCTGCCGATCCGCGTGTTCTCGCGCGACGGAACGCTGCTGAGCGACGTGCACGAGGAGCAGGCGATCTGCCGCTACGTGAACACGCTCCCGAGCGGCCGGGTCGCGTGCACCGCGCTGGTCGGGGAGGTGCGCGCGATCGATCCCGAGGACGGCGCGGTCGAGCATCCGTGCTTCACCGGCGCCTGCTATCGGGTGGTGCCGATCCACTACCAGGGCCGTCGGCTGGGGCGGTTCGTGGTCGGACCGTACGTGCCCGCGGAGCGGCTCGAGGTCCCGCGCACGCTGCTGGTGCTCGATCCGCGGATCGATCCTGCGACCGCGCGCGACACGCTCGGCGAGATGCCGCGCGTGAAGAAGGAGACGATCGAGCGCATCACGGAGCACCTGCGCCGCGTGCTCGATCTCATCTTGTTCTCGGGGCATCGCGCGTTCCTGACGAGCCAGATGCACGTCGCGAGCGTGCGCGAGAGCTATCGCGAGCTGACCGAGAAGACCTCGAGCCTGCAGGAGGCGTACGACCGACTGAAGGAGCTCGACCGTCTGAAGTCGAACTTCCTCGCGACCGTGAGCCACGAGCTGCGCACGCCGCTGACCTCGATCATCGGGTACTCCGACATGCTCGCGGCGGGCATCGCCGGAGAGCTGACGACCGAGCAGGGCGAGTTCGTCGAGACGATCCGCGGCAAGGGCGATCACCTGCTCGCGCTGATCACGAGCCTGCTCGATCTCAACAAGCTCGAGCAGGGCAACCTGCCGCTGCGGCGCGAGCCGATGCACCCGCGCGCGCTGATCGAGGACCTCGCGAAGACGGTGCTGCCGCAGGCCGCGAAGAAGGGCGTGAAGATCGAGGTCGAGCTCGGCGAGGGGCTCGAGCCGGTCGCGATCGACTCGGTGCGTCTCAAGCAGGTGCTCTTCAACCTCGCGGAGAACGCGATCAAGTTCACCCCGCAAGGGGGCGTGGTGCGCTTCGCGGCGCGCGTGACCGAGATGGTCGACGACGACGACGCCGGCGGAGGTCTGGGGCTCGTGCTGATGGCGGCGCCGCGGCGCGCGCTCGAGCTCTCGGTGGCGGACTCGGGCATGGGGATCCCGCGGTCCGAGCAGCGCAAGATCTTCGACGCCTTCTATCAGGTCGACGGCAGCTCGACGCGCGAGCACGGCGGCACGGGCCTCGGGCTCTCGATCGTGAAGCGCCTCGTCGAGGCGCACGGCGGCGTCGTCACCGTCGAGAGCGAGCTGGGGCAGGGCGCGACGTTCCGCGTGACGATCCCGGAGCCCGACGAGCTTCCCTGACGCTCGACCGAGTGCGCGCACGATGTCCGGTGAATTCGAGCGAATCGCGCGCCTCCGCGCGATCTACGGCGACGCGCACGAAGGGGTGGCGCTCGGGATCGGCGACGATGCCGCGATCCTCGAGCCGGGGATCGTGCTCTCGGTCGACGCCGCCGTGGAGGGCGTGCACTTCCGGCGCGGCTGGGTGTCGCGCGGCGCGACGTGGGAGGACATCGGCCGCCGCGCGACCGTCGCCGCGCTGAGCGATCTCGCGGCGATGGGCGCGACGCCGCGCGCGACGCTGCAGGCGCTGACCTTGCCCGACGAGACACCCGACGAGATCGTCGACGGGCTCGCG
>JALYRN010000739.1 GCA_030855295.1 Myxococcota bacterium
GCGAACGCCTGCACGCGCGCCGGCACGACGTCACCGCTCGCAGCGTCGTGCGCCTCGACCTCGATCGTGCCCAGCGCCGGCATCGTGATCGCGAACGTGCCCGTGCCGCGCGGCATCGCGATCGGTCCGACCATCGCCGTGCCTCCGCGGTAGCCCCACACCTCGACGTCGGCGTCGGGGATCTGGATCGTGGCCGCGCCGCTCGCGTCGGCGCGCGCGCGGGTCAGGTGCGCCTCGCCGCTGGTCACGTGGACGCGAACGTCGGTCGCCGGCGATCCGTCGGCCTCGAGGACGGTCCCCGTGATCGTGCGGAGCGACTCGCCCGCGGCGGTGCGCGCGATCGCCTGCGTCGCGTCGAACGTGCGCGCCACCACCAGCGAGCCGATCGGCACCTCGAGCGTCTCGCACGGCATGACCGGCAGCGGGCCGATCTGCGTGACGAGCACCCCGCTCTGGTCGATCACCTGCCGCAGCGGCCTGCCCTCGGGCGCCTCCCACGCGTACGCCGCGCCGCCGGTCGGATCGTCGAACGCGATGTAGGGCGTGGCCTCGCTGAGCGCGCTGAAGCCGCCGACCGGGTTCCACATCGGCATGCGCGAGCCCTGGAAGAACGCCTGCAGGATCATCGGCACCCGCGTGTTGCGCGCGCCGGTCTCGATCGCGCGCAGCGTCACCGTGACGCGATCCGCGCCCGGCTCGAGCCGGTAGTCGATCGCCGCCGGCCAGCCCTCGAAGTCGCCGGGCACGATGCTCGTCAGGAGATCGCCGGTGAAGTCGATGCGCGCCAGCGGACCGGTCGCGCGGACCACCGCGGCGCCGCCGTCCGAGCCGTCCGAGATCACCGTCACGCGCTCGGTCGCGACCAGGAACGCGCCGAGCCCGAACAGGATCTCGTTGAAGTCCGCCGCGACGAGGGTGTCGTCCTCGCGGCTCGCGACGCCGACGATGCGGCCGCCGTAGGGGTCGTACAGATCCGACGGGCCGGCGTCCTCGATCAGCACGGCGATGCGCTCGTTCGCGAGCACGAAGTCGCCGGCCGACCAGACCGCGAGCCCGGTGCGATCCGCCGGGAGCTCCGCCTCCTCGATGCGTCCGGCGCGCGCCTGCCCCGCGGCCGCCGCGAGCGGCTCTGCGTGTCCATCGGCGTCGCCCGTCTCGAACGGCGTCGGCTCGTCGCACATCGGCGGCGGTCCGGCGTCGGCGCCTCCGTCCGGCACGACTCCGGGCTCGCCGCAGGCCAGCACCGACACACACCCGACCGCGAGCAGGAAAGGCTCGATCCCACGCGAAGCAAGCATCGCCCGAGAATATCGGAAGGCCGCGCCGTTTCGCCACCGGCTCGCTCACGGCACCGGGCAGCGCGGCTCCCTTGCGCTTGCGGCGTCGCCCGACCGTGGTACGCGCGCTGCGCGCGGCTCGGTCGCGCACAGAGGGAGCGCGATGGCGATCGAGATCCGTGAGCATGTCCCGGGGCAGGATCTGAACGACTTCCTCCGCGCGCCGCGCATCGTGTTCGAGGGGGATCCCGTCTGGGTCGCGCCGCTCGAGTTCGAGATGCGGCAGCGGCTCACGCCCGGGAAGAATCCCTTCTTCCACCGGGGCGAGCTCGCGCTGTTCACCGCGTGGAAGGACGGCCGGCTCGCGGGGCGGATCTCCGCGCAGCTCGATCACGAGCACCTGCGTCGCTACGAGGACCGCACCGGCTTCTTCGGCTTCTTCGACACGATCGACGACGACGAGGTCGGCCGCGCGCTGATCGACGCGGCCGCGAAGTGGCTCGCGCGCCGCGGCATGACGCGCATGCGCGGACCGCTCTCGCTGACGATGAACGAAGAGGTCGGCGTGCTCGTCGACGGCTTCGACATGCCGCCCGCGCTGATGATGTCGCACTCGCGTCGCTGGCAGGATCGCGTCGCTCAGTCGACGGGCCTCGAGAAGGCGAAGGACCTCTTCGCGTGGCGCTTCGACGTCGGCAACACGCCGCCGCGCGCGATCAAGGCGTGGGAAGAGGTCAAGGCGATGCCCGAGGTCCGCCTGCGCTCGGTCGAGCCGAGCAAGATGGATCGCGAGCTCCGCATCATCATGGAGATCTTCAACGAGGCCTGGGCCGAGAACTGGGGCTACGTCCCGGCGACCGAGGAAGAGACGAAGAAGACGGGCGAGGATCTCCGCCTGATCCTCGATCGCGAGCTCGCCTTCATCGCGGAGGTCGACGGCAAGCCGGTCGCGATGTGCATCGCGCTGCCGAACCTCAACGAGGTCGTGCGCGACTTCGACGGCAAGCTGAACCCGATCACGCTCGCGAAGCTGATCTGGCGCCTCAAGGTGAAGCGCCCCAAGAGCGCGCGCCTGATGATGCTCGGCATCCGCACCGCGATGCGCAACCAGCGCCGCTACGCGGGCCTCTCGCACGCGCTCTACGTCGAGGTCGCCAAGCGCGGCGAGAAGCTCGGCTACGAGTGGGGCGAGCTGTCGTGGACGCTCGAGGACAACCGCCCGATCAACCTCGGCATCAAGTCGATGGGCGCCAAGATCTACAAGACGTATCGCGTGTACGAGAAGGCGATCGCCGCTCCGTCCACCGCCGGAACGGAAGGCTGAGCCGATGCTGCGCGAGATCTCGCTGGTGCTGCACGTGCTCGGGGTGCTCCTGTGGATCGGAGGCTGCGCGAGCGCGGCGTGGACCGCGGCGCAGCTGACGACGGCGTCACCGCTGGCGCGCACCGAAGGGCTCGCCGCGGTGCGCCGATCGCTGGTCGTGATCGCCACGCCCGGCCTGCTGCTGGCGTGGCTCGGCGGGCTCACGATCTTCGTGACCTTCCTCGACGTCTACGCGCGCGCCGGCTGGATGCACGGCAAGATCACGATCGCGCTGGTGCTCAGCGCGCTGCACGGCGTGCTGATGGCGCGCGTCCGCAAGGCGGCATCGGGCGAGCGCGCGGTCTCCGAGACGGTGTTCGCGGGCCTCGGGATGGCGCTGGTGATCGGCGCGGCGATCGTGGTCGCGCTGGTGGTGTTCCGACCGGGGGCGTGAGCGCGCGTTCACGCTGCGGACGGCGCGATCGTGAACGCGCGCACCGGATCGGAGCGCGAGTCTTCGTCGGAATCGCGGGTTCTCCGTGCCGTCGTGGGCGTGGCATGATGCCTGCTGTGCCCGGCGACATGATGCGACGTGTCCTTCTCCTCGGCCTCGGCCTGGCGTCGATCGCCGGCCTGTCGGCGTGTGGCGACTCGCGGTTGACGGTCAGCGGCCACGCCCGCCTCGAGAACGCCGCCGGCGATCTCCGCACGGGGTTCGAGCTCCCGGGTGAGATCCGGCTGGACGGCGACGCGAGCGCGGTCACCGGGACCTGTCAGATCCAGCGCACCGAGGCCGCGACCGGCAACACCTACGTCGCGACCGTCGACCTCTTCGGCAGCGGCTCGGGCCCGCGCGCGATCACGGTGATCGGTCGCACCGACGGTGGCGCCGGCACCGCCGAGGTCCAGACCTCGACCGCGGTGTATCGCGCCGATGCGAGCTGCGACGTCGACGTCGCGTACGTCGACGACGGCGGCACCGTCACGCTCGACGCGCGCAGCTGCGCGATGACCGCGGAGGGCGCGACCGCGACCTTCGACGCGCACCTCGAGCTCCACGGCTGCAGCGTCGTCCAGGCCGACTGACGCTCTGCGCTCGAAGGCGTGAGCGCGGGCGGCTCGACGGCCGCTCGTTCGATCGGCATCGTGAGCAAGATGGGGCGGCTTACCTGCTCGATGCTGGGGGCGATGATGATCGTCGCATGCGCCGCCGCCGTCGCGAGCGCGCAGCACACGGGTGGGAGCGGAACGCGGGGACTCGGCGGACCGACCGGCCTGCCCGGGGCGAGGCCGCGACCGGCGCTGATGCCCGGCGGCCAGCCATACCGTCCCCACCATCCGCTGCGCGCGACGACCCCGAGCGACGCGCACGTGGAGGCGCCCGAGCCGGTCGTGGTCGCGCTGCCGACGCGCTCGCGCAACGACATGGTCGTGGT
>JALYRN010000740.1 GCA_030855295.1 Myxococcota bacterium
CCCTCGGGTCTGCTCGCGCGCGGCGCGTGGACGCTGGTCTACGGCGCGTGCGCCGCGGGCGTGATCCTGCCGGTGGTCGCGGCCGTCGTGAGCGGCGCGCTCTCGGGCGACCTCGAGCGAGAATACGTCGCGTGCGGCGGGCCCCTGCCGAGCAGCGTGCCCGCGGGCGACGCGAGCTTCCTCGTCGATCTCGACTGGGAGGAGCCGCCGCCCGACGCGGCGCTCGACGCGCTCGCGCTGTACGTGAACGCCGGAGCGCGCGTGTGCGTCCCGGTGCCGTGGCGCGAGCGTGACCAAACGCTCGACGCGCTGCGCCTCGCGCGCGCAGGCGCGACCCTCCGCTCGATCACGATCGCGAACCAAGAGCCGTTCGCGAGCACCGACCAGGAGCTCACCGACGACGAGTGGACCGCCGCGAACGCGCGCGCCGCCGACGCGGTCGCGCAGGTGGTCGAGCGATCACGTCACGACCCCGCGCTCGATCCCGCGCTCGCCGCGATGTTCGCAGCCCAGCTCGCGACCGACGGGAACGACCAGCCCGAGCCGGCGCCGACCGAGCTCGCCGCCGCGCTCGGGGTCGCCGAGACCTGCCCCGACTCCGCGCCGCGCCCACAGCTCGCGATGTCGTTCGACTCGGTATGGATGTCATCGAGCACGCCCGAAGACGACCTCGCCGGTCTGATCGGCATGGTCTGCGAGGCCGGCGCGCGCGGCGTCTGGCTGACGGTGCCGCCGACGCAATGATCGTGTGTGGGCCGCGGTGCCCTGAGCGGCGGCGTTTCGGCTCGTGCGACGATCAGCGCTCGGGCGCGGTGGTGATCGCGTCGTAGCCGCGCGCGTTCATCTCGAGCAGGCAGAAGCCGTTGCCCCACGGGTCCGAGTAGAGCGCCATGCGGCCGTAGGCGTGCTCGGTGATGTCGCTCTCGCGGACGGCGCCTGCCGCGTCGGCGCGCGCGACCGCGGGCTCGATCGCGTCGACGACGATGTCCATGTGGACCGGCGTCCAGTGGCGCGCGTACGTGCGCGCGATCGCGTCGGTGTCGGGCACCGCGCCCGAGCGCGCGGGCTTCTCGAGCAGGTAGATCGGCACCTCGAGCCCGAGCAGCTCGATCATGTCCGGCCCCATCGTGCGACCGACGCGAAAGCCCAGCGCGGCGACGTAGAAGCGCGCGGCGTCGGCGATGGAGGGGACGTCGACGTTGACGAAGAGCTTCATGGTGTCGGGCACGTAGGCGCGGGCCTCCGCAGCACGACGCCACCCGCCGCGGACGATCAGCGTCGCGCGGTCTGCCCGCGACGTCCGACCGTTCCTCTAGCCGATGCCGTCGCGCTTCTTCTTCAGCGCGAGCTGGTACACGACGAGGACGCCGGCGGCGCCGCCGATGCCCGAGGCCGGCCAGTGCGGGATCGGCATGCCGAGGCCCTCGCGCAGCGCGACGAACAGCAGCGTCGGGATCAGCTGCGCGACCAAGAAGATCAAGACCACCTGCCAGAACCGCACGGGGTGCCACCACTTCCAAGCCGGCGGGGCGGGGCTCGACATCGGGACCTCCTCGGGTGCTCTGGCCACGGGCGCAGCAGCGAGCGTGCTGCCGGTCGGAGCGCGAGCATACGCACGTTGCGCAGCGGCGTCAGCGAACCGGCGCGGCTCGGTCGTGATGCGGTGCTCGACCGCACGAGCGCGGAGGGGCCCCGGCCTTCCGCAGCGGCCATCGCGCGCTCGGAGTAGTCTCGCGCGCCGGAGGAACGGTTGGGCGTCGCGGGCATCGTCGTCTTCGCGGTCACGTACGCGCTCATCTCGATGCGGCGCCTGCAGTGGCTCGGCTTCGATCGGCCCGCGGGCGCGCTGCTCGGCGCGGTCGCGGCGGTGGTCGTCGGCGCGGTCACGCCCGAGCGCGCGGTCGCGGCGATCGACGGCGCGACGCTGATCCTGCTGTTCGGCGTGATGGGCATGGGCGCGTTCCTCGCCCTCGACGGATTCTTCGATTCCGTGGAGGCGAAGCTCGTGGCGCTCGCCGGCACGCCCACGCGCCTGCTCGGAGCGGTGGTGTGGTCGTCGGGCGCGCTCGCGGCGCTGATCACGAACGACGCGGTATGCGTGCTCGGCGCGCCGGTGGTCGTGCGGATGATCCAGCGGCATAAGCTGCCGCCGCTGCCATTCCTGCTCGCGCTCGCGACCTCGTCGAACACCGGCAGCGTCGCGACGCTCGTGGGAAACCCGCAGAACATGCTCTGCGCGAACCTCGGCGGGCTCGCATATCTCGATCATCTCGCGCTCGCGATGCCGATCGCGATCGTCGGTCTCGCGATGGGGCACGCGCTGCTCGCGTGGATGTTCCGCGCGTCGCTCGCCGCGACGACGATCGACCCCGCCGCGCTCTCCGCCGTGGTCCCGCCCCTCGCGACGCGCTCGCGGATCACGATCGCGGTGATCGGCGCGACGGCGATCGCATACTCGGCCGGCGCCGACCTCGCGTGGACCGCGACCGCCGGCCTGGTCGCGCTGATGCTCGTGCACCGTCGGGACACGCGCGACGTGTGGCCGCGCATCGACTGGTCGCTCCTGCTCTTCTTCGCAGGGCTCTTCGTGGTGGTGGAGGGGCTGATCGAGAGCGGCGCGCCGGCGTGGCTGTTCGCGCGCTTTCCGCTGGCCGGCGCCGATGACGCGGGCCCGCTCGAGACGCTGCGCCTCGCGGGCATCTTCCTGGTCGGCTCGAACGTCGTCTCGAACGTGCCGTTCATCCTCGTGGTGCAGGACTCGATGGCGTCGCTCGCCTCGCCGCGCGCGGGCTGGGAGCTGCTCGCGGTGGCATCGACCTTCGCCGGCAACCTCACGCTGCTCGGCTCCGTCGCCAACGTGATCGTCGCCGAGAGCGCGCGCGACATCGGCGGCCTCGGCTTCTTCGATCATCTCCGTGTCGGCCTGCCGCTGGCGCTGATCACGACCGCGATGGGCGCGCTCTGGCTCGCGTGGTGGATGTGATCGCGGCGGCGCCGACCGAACGCGCGCCCGCTCGTGTACCCTGGTGAGGTGCGCGCGCGGCGAACGAGTGGGCGGATGGGCGTCGTGTTCGTCGCGGTCCTCGCCGCTGCCTGCGCGCCCACGGAGCTCGATCGCGAGCGCGACTCCGTCGGCGTGAGCGCGGCCGCGCTCGGCGAGCCGCGCGATGGGTTCCCGACCTGGGAAGAGCGCGTCATCCACGTGTGGACGAACCGCGCGCGCGCAGCGCCAGCGGCCGATCTCGCGAGCTGCACGGTGTGCGCCGAGCGCGCCTGCTACACGCCGCAGCCGCCGCTCGCGTGGACGCACGATCTCGCGCGCGCGGCGCGCTTCCACTCCGAGAACCTGCAGCGCGCCGGCTGCTCTCTGCAGCACGCCTCGCCGTGCGTGCTGGTCGCCGGCCTCGGCACCAGCTTCACGCCGGGGCCCTGCAGCGGCGCGCCCTCGTGCGCGTGCAGCGGAGGGAGCGCGACGTGCGGCTCGACTGGCTCGAGCACCTGGGATCGGCTCGCGGCGTTCGGGTACTCGGGTGGCTCGCGCGGGGAGAACATCGCGTCGGGCCGCAGCGATCCCGTGATGACGTTCTATCAGTGGATGCACGAGCCCGACGGCAGCTCGGCGTGCGGCTTCCGCACGTCGAACGGGCATCGCTACAGCATCATGAACGGCGCGTACCGCGGGCTCGGCGTCGGCAAGGCGAGCGGCGGGAACGTGTGGACGCAGGACTTCACGTCGAGCGGCGCGCCGACCGGGATCGTGGGGGGCGTGCACTACCCGCGCACCGGCACCTCGATCGCGTTCCGTGCGAACTGGTACTCCACCGCGGCGGCGACGAGCGCGCAGGTCGTCGTCGACGGCACCTGCCACGCGATGACCATCGAGCGCGGCACCGCGACGAACGGCACGTACCTCGCGACCGTGAGCCTCGGCGCGGGCTGCCACCGCTACGCGTTCCGCATCGCGTCGAGCGGCGGCGTGGTCACGTATCCGAGCACCGGCACCTACGGTGTCGGGT
>JALYRN010000741.1 GCA_030855295.1 Myxococcota bacterium
GCTCGCGACCACGCTCGCCACCGCCGACGACGGCGGCGCCGTCGAGCTCGCGGCCGATCATCCTACGGTCCGCGCGCTCGGCGCGGGCGACTCCCCCGAGGCGCTCGCGATCCTCGCCGCGCACGTGCTCGGCGCGAGCGTCCGCGGCAACGACGACGCCGCGAGCAGCGAAGCGCACGCCATCCTCGCGCTCCTGGTCACCCGCTGACGCGCGAGACAATCGGCTAGCCCGGGAGGTGCAGCTTCAGCAGCAGGCCCGACAGGTCCTGGCTCGTGCTGCCGCCCGGGATCGATCGCGCCGCGCGACGCTCGTACTCCGGCGTCTCGGGCCGCGCGACGAGGTGCACGCGCGAGCCGAGCCGAGCCGGCATCGCGAGGTCGAGCTCGAAGATGTCGCCGCACACCATCGTGGTCTCGGGCCCGGCGCCGGTCTCCTCCCACACCTTCCGGAGCACCTCGAAGTAGTGGCCGCGACGCAGCATGAGCGGACGCTCGAGCCCCGGGATCGTCATGCGCTCGGGCAGCCCGTCGAAGAGCGGATGCGAGCGCTCGGGCTCGTGCATCACGAACTTCCGCGCATCGCCCCGCACCTGCAGCGCGCTCTTGCCCACCGGATCGAGCGAGTCGATCTTCGCGCGGACGTGCTCGGTCGCCGAGTTCGACACGACGTAGACGGGCACGCCGCTCGCGACCAGCGCCTCGACCACGTCCTTCGCGTCGTGTCGGAACACCGTCAGCGAGAGCGGGTAGCAGGCCTTGTAGAGGCCCTGCAGGATCTCGGTGCGGCGGCCCGTCGGCACGCCCTCCTCCGCGAGCAGCATCTGCCCGATCGTCGTGCAGCGGATGTACGGATCGGCGTGCGCGGGCGCGACGATGACACCCTCGTACTCCCAGCCGTAGCGATCGGGCGCGGCTCCGATCGAGCTCGCCGCGGCGTCCCAGCGCGCCATCCGCTCGGGGCTCAGGTGCTCGGCGATGCCTTTGCGGAACGCCTCGACGAAGGGCTCGGCCTCCTCGTCCACCCTCGTGAACGTGCCGTCGAAATCGAGGACGATGCACTCGATGCTGCTCATGAGGGGCGCAGCGATAGCACCGATCCGCACCACGGGACAATCACGGGATGGCCCCGATGCGGTACGCTCCACGTGCTGCCGAAGAGCGCTGCCGAGCAGTGCTGCCGAGGAGGTCGTCCATGCGCTCGTACCGATCGTTCGCCGCCGTCGTCGCGCTGCTCTCGCTGAGCGCATGCCACTCGGACCGTCGCTACGTCACGCCCGAGGGCGGGACGACGTGGCAGCTCGCGTTCCCGCCCGACGCGCCGCCGTTCTTCACCGGCGAGGACCTCTCGGTGTTCCTGGTCGAGCAGGCGATCGAGCTGCCGGTGAGGGCACCGACCGACGAGGAGCGGAGCGCGCTTCGGACGGCCGACGAGCGCGGCCTCGGGCCCTACCCGCGGCGTCCCTGGGTCGAGCGCGGCGCCTACGAGATCCTGATCGAGGGCACGCTCTCGAACCTGAGCGACGAGCGCCAGCGCGTCGCCGTGACGGTCAACGGCATCAACGAGTTCCACGAGTACATGCCTGGCGTGACGGTCGTCGGCGACGACGTGGTCGTCGACTTCTCGGGCTGGGAGCACACGTACGAGCTCGACCCGGGCGAGCGCGTGAGCTTCACGATCCGCGAGGAGGAGCTCGACGAGGTCGCGGTCGATCTCGCGACGGTGGTCAACGGCGCACCGAACAGCAACCAGGTCGTGTTCTTCCAGAACCAGTCGGCGCACGACCGGCGCTCGCAGATGTACATCCCGCCGATCGTTCCGGCGCTCGTCGGGGTGCGGCTCGGGCTGCGCGTGGAGGCCGGGGAGGATGCGACGGCGGCACCGCCCGCCGCGCTCGAGGCCGTCGTCCGAGTGCGCGACTTGCAGGACCGGATCGTGTCCGCCGGCGAGGCGTCGTGGGATCTTCCGCAGGCCGCGCCCTTCGCGCCCGTCACGCCGGTCGAGTAGCCCGAGCCAGCACGCCACGCGTCACGCCACGAACGTTGCGTTGCGCCCCGCGCGCGCACCGGCGTGTGCTGAATTGTCGGTGTATTCCGACACGGCACGCCGATTGCGCCCGCATTGGGGGACCCCTCACGACGGACGAGTGGCGGGCGAGGAGGATAGGACGATGAAGCCCGGAAAGGCGTTCATCGCGGGTGTGGTCGGCGGAGCCGTGATGAGCGTGCTCCTGGCGATCGGCCGCGCGATGGGGATGCCGATCAATCTCGAGATGATGCTCGGCACGATGACGGGGCTCGCACCCGGCGCGGGCACCTGGGTGCTCGGGCTGATCATGCACCTGGTGATCAGCGGCGGCATCGCGCTGTTCTACGCGGTCGGGTTCGAGCACATCGCGCATCGCGCAGGCGCGCTGCCCGGCGTGGTGTTCTCGCTGCTCCACATCGTGGTCGGCGGGCTGGTGATGGGCTTCATACCCGCGATTCACCCGCTGATCCCGGAGTCGATGATGGCGCCCGGCGCGTTCATGTCGAACATCGGCGACATCGGGGTGATCGCGTTCGTCGCGCTGCACGCGATCTACGGCGCGGTGGTCGGCGTGGTGTACGGGCCGGTGGTGCATCCCGCGGCGACGACGACGCTCGGTCGGCCGTTCGATCGGCGCGCGGCGATATAACCAAGTCGACAGGAGGAATACGCGAAAGGCAGGAAGGCGCGTCGATCGATGCGCTCTCCTGCCCTTCGGTCGTTCTGCTCACTCGATCGTGGGCGCGCTCGCGGTGGTGCGGCCCGGGCGGGACGACGCTTCTGCGCGCGGCGCGCCGATGTCGCGCGCCCCTGCGGGCGGCGTGAACGTGAAGAGGCGGGCGTCGAGGCCGCGGTTGAAGCGCAGATCGGTGAAGTCGAACCGGTTCCAGTTGCCGTCCGGATCCTCGATGCTCACGCGCCGCACCACGCCGAGCGACGCAGGCTGGTTGTCGACGTACACGATGATGCGCCGGTAGTGCGGATCCGGGCGACGCGGCACGAGCTCGAGCGCGTCGGTGTGCGCCGGCTGCGAGCTCGTCGCGGGCCGCAGCGCGCGGCGGTAGCGACCGAGATCGGCGGTGCCCATCAGGAAGCCGAACGCGCTCTGGCTCGCGGCCGCCGAGGAGCCGCGCGCGTACTGGCCGGGCGCTCCGTCGTCGCCGGGCTCGTACATCGTCCACGAGCCGGCGTCGCTGACGAGCACCTTGCCGCTCGGCTCCTCGTAGTCGAAGCGGATCTTGCCCGGGCGCTGGATCGAGAGCCGCCCTGCCGAGCTCTGGGTGCGCTGGTAGACGCGGTTCCAGAAGTGCTGCTGGAAGCGCGCCTGCACGGTGCTCGTCTGGTCGTAGAACGACTGCACGCGCGCGGCGACGACGTCCGCGGTGACTCGCTCCTGCGCGCCCACCGACGGTGCAGGAGAGAGCGCGAGCGACGCGAGCAGCGCGGCCGTGGCGAGCGCGGCCGTGGCGAGCGCGGCCGTGGCGTGCGACGAGAGACTGGCGAGCGTTCGGTTCATTCGTGGGCCTCGGGGTTCGGAACGCAGCTGCGCGCCGCGCTATTCATGCGTCCTGCGGCGTGCCTTCACCACGGGGCCGCCCGCGACGCAACCCTTCACCCTTCTTCACGCGCAGCCCCGCCGCTTTGGCGTGTGGGCGCAAAGGTGTGGCAGCCCGGTCGGGGGTGGCTCTCGGGAATTCGGTTCGGTACGCTCCCTCGGACGCGAGCGGCGCCGAGCTGCCGATCGAGGGGGGTATCGCGATGGCCGAGCGACGTGCGCAACTCCGCCGGCTCCAGGACCGGCGTCCTCCGTCGGGCCGCGCGCTCCCATGCCGAGCGCTGCTCGGTGCGTGCGTGATCGTCGCGCTCACGGGCTGCAGCGCCGGCGACGCGACGACGTGGACGTCCGAGGGCACCGCGCGACTGCACGACGGCCCGTCGACGCGCATCCGCCCCGTCATCGGCGAGTCCGCGGGCGCGCTCCCCGCGGC
>JALYRN010000742.1 GCA_030855295.1 Myxococcota bacterium
CGCGCAGGCGCGCCGCGAGTACGAGCAGGTGCTCGAGGCCGCGCCGAACCACCCGGCCGCGCTCTTCAACCTCGCGATCGTCCTCGCCGAGTTCCTCGACGAGCGACCGCGCGCGCGCGAGCTCTTCGTGCGCTTCCTCGAGGTCGCGCCGTCGGGCGGTGCGCCCCGCGAGACGGCGCAGCGCTACCTCACCGAGATTCCGGCGCCGGCCGCTGCGCCCCGCGCGGCGTCGCGCGATTGAGCCCCGGCAGGAGTGCTCGCCCCGGAGGGCGCGTACGGGAGCGCGCGCTGCGCGTGCGGACGGAAGCGGCCGGAGCGGGCGAGCCGATGTTCCCTCGAGCGCGGGATCCGCGACAGCGCGCCGCGGCTCGATCAGGTCGTGGTGGCCGGGAAGCACGCGGAGAGCTCGGCCTCGGTCGTCGTCGACGGCCGCGGGCACGCGGCGAACGCGGCGTCGAGCGCGTCGTTGCAGGCAGTGGCGGCCGCCATCGTCGGCGGGCACGTCGCGAGCGCGCTGCGGACGCAGTTCGTGAAATCGACGCTCGCCTCGTACTGACAGTCGAACACCGGGCGCAGCTCCTCCGCGTGCGCGGCGTAGACGCGGCGCAAGCACTCCTCCTCGGTGGGCGTCCACGCGTTCGCCTGCACGCGCGCACGGCACTCCGCGTCGGTCGTGACGCCGACGGCCTCGGGGCACTCGCAGATCACGTCCTCGGCCACCTGCGCCTGGGTCAGCGCGCGATCGATCGGGTTCGACTTCCCGCACCCGATGCCGACGAGACCGACCACCACCACCCCGAAGATCATCCGAGCACGCATGTCCGAGCCTCCCGCGACGCGAGGTGTCGCTCGGTCGCAGCGTCGCACGCGAGCGCCGCTCGCCGAAAGTACCCGGCCGGCGAGGAGACATGGGCGAGCGCTCCTGTCGTCAGCCGCGCTCGTCGTCTTCGCCGAGCAGCGCGGCGCGCGTGATCCCCGCGCCGCGATCGCGCAGCGCGGCCATCGCCGCCTCGAGCTTGCGACCGCGCGAGGCAGCCGGATCGGGGAAGAGCGTGCGGGCGTCCTCGAGTGTCGCGAGCGCCGACACGCTGACGCCGGTGAGCCGCACGCCGCGGCCGTTCGGCTCGAAGCGCGCGAGGAGCGCGCGCGCGGCCTTGTAGATCGAGCCGGTGTCGGAGACCGCCTCGGGCAGCTGGAGCGAGCGCGTCTTCACGGTGAAGTCGGCGTACTTGAGCTTCACCGTCACGCCGCGACCCGCGAGCCCGGCGAGGTGCAGGCGCTGCGCGACGCGCGACGACTGCGAGAGGAGGCGCGTCGCGATCGCGGTGGGGTCGCGGAGGTCTTCGTCGAACGTCTCCTCGGCGCCGACCGACTTCGCCTCGCGCTCGGGCTCGACCTCGCGCGGATCGTCGCCGCGCGCGAGCTGCGCCATCTCGGGGCCCCACTTGCCGAACACGCGCTCGAGCCGGGCGGCGTCGGCGCGCGCGAGATCGCCGAGGGTGTGGAAGCCCGCGGAGTGGGCGCGCGGCGCGCTCTTGGGACCAATGCCCCACATGCGCTCGATCGGCAGCGGCGCGAGGAAGTCGCGCACCTCCTCGGAGCGCACGACGACGAGGGCGTCGGGCTTGCGGAGATCGCTCGCGATCTTCGCGACGAACTTCGACGGCGCGACGCCAGCCGAGGCCTTCAGCTCGAGCTCGCTCGAGATCGCGTCCTTGATGCGGCGCGCGATCGACTCGCCGTCGCCGTAGAGCGATCGGCTCGCGGTCACGTCGAGGAACGCCTCGTCGAGCGAGATCCCCTCCACCATCGGCGTGAAGCGCCGGAAGATCGCGAACACCTGCCGGCTCACGGCCGAGTAGTGCTCGTGCCGCGGCGCGACGACCTTCGCGTGCGGGCAGCGGCGCATCGCCTCGGACATCGACATCGCCGAGCGCACGCCGAAGGGCCGCGCCTCGTACGACGCCGCCGACACCACGCCACGCCGGAACGGGCCGCCGACGATCACCGGCTCGCCGCGGAGGGACGCGTCGTCGCGCTGCTCGACCGACGCGTAGAACGCGTCCATGTCGACGTGCAGGATGGTGCGCGCGGCAGACACGTCGCGCCGAATCTACGCCGGCGAGCGCGCCCGCGGAAGGCTAGGCTCGGCCTCGATGCTCCCGCTCGACGAGCTCGTCCGCACCCTCGCGCTCGAGCCGCACCCCGAAGGCGGATTCTATCGCGAGACCTATCGATCGTCGGTGATCGTCGACACCCCTCGCGGCCCGCGACCGGCGTCGACGGCGATCCACTTCCTCGTGCCGGGCGACACCTTCTCGGCGCTGCATCGGATCGCGAGCGACGAGGTCTGGCATCACCACGCCGGCGCCCCCCTGCGCGTCGTGCAGCTCGACGAGCACGGCGCGCGGATCGATCACCTGCTCGGCACCGACCTCGCGCGCGGCCAGCGCCCGCAGGCGGTCGTGCCCGCGGGCGCGTGGTTCGGCGCGCACGTCGAGGATGACGGCGCATGGTCGCTGGTCGGCTGCACGGTCGCGCCTGGCTTCGACTTCGCCGACTTCGAGCTCGGCGACCGCGACGCGCTGCTCGCGCGCTTCCCGCAGCACGCGGAGCTGGTGCGACGGCTGACCCGCGAGGGCTGAGCGATCGTCCGCAGCACGAGGAGCACGCCGACCCGATCCCGGCGCGCGGCTCGCAGCTCACGCATCGTCCAGTCGCGAGGCACGGCGCCCGCGCAGCCCTCGGCGCGAGCGAACGGGCTCGAAGCTCGCGGCTCGTGCAGCCGCGACCCACGAGCCACGGCGCCCGCGGAGAGCGCGAGCGCGAGCGGAACGAGCGCGCTGCGGCGCATGCGATCGGCCGAGCAACACGCTCACTTCCGTGGACGACTCGACACTCTGCCGATTCAACATTCGGGCGAGGAAGAGTCTCGCGCTAGCCGTCCGCTGCCGCGCCGAGCGCTGCGGAATCAGCTGAAGCTCGCTGCGACGAGCGAACCGCTGGGCTCGCGACGAGCGCTCCTTGGTTCGCGGCCACGGTGGCGTTCCTCCGCACGAGCGCCCCGTCGCGGTGTCGCCGGAGCGCCGGTCGCGCAGCGAGGTTTCGCTTCGACGCTTGCGCCAGCGGGGGCTCTGCCGATTCGAGATCCGCGCGAGCGAGACGCGCGCGTGGATCTCGGTGAGCGACGCGGAGCGCAGTGCCGCACCCGCGGCAATCCCCTTGTTTTCAGGACCCTCCGAAGCTCTGCCGATTCGAGCGGATGCGCGAAGAAGTCTCGCGCGCGCGTCAGTCGGAGGGGCTGTCGCGCGACTGGTCTGCATGACGAGAGCTCGACATCGGCAGAAGGAGATCGTCTTCCACTCGCACGGCGGCAAGCGCCGGGGCGCCGGGCGCAAGCCGGTCGGGGAGCGCGCCGGCGTCTCGCACGGAGTGCGAGACGACGTCTCCTCACGAGCGCCCGTGCTCGTCACCTTGAAGATGAAGAAGCGGGTCTGGAACCTGCGCACGAAGCGCGCGTTCGCGCGCTTGCTGCCGGCGTTCCTCGCGGTCTGCGAGCGCTTCGGGATGCGCCTGGTGCACTTCTCGGTGCAGGGCGATCACATCCACCTCGTCGTCGAGGCGGAGGACCGGCGCGCGCTCGCGCGCGGCATGCAGAGCCTGTGCGTCCGCATCGCCCGCGCGCTGAACGAGATGATGCAGACGACCGGCGGCGTGTTCGCGGATCGCTACCACCACCGCGTCCTCGCAACGCCGCGTCAGGTCCGCGCTGCCCTCGCGTATGTGCTCGGGAACGCCCGGCGGCACGGGCACGCACCGCGGGGGAGCGGATGGCTCGATCCGTTCTCGTCCGCGCTCGCCTTCGACGGATGGCGCGATGGCCTCGACGCGTCGCAGGCCGCGCTCGCGCGCGCGCATCCGCCGCCGGTCGCGCGACCGCGAACATGGTTGCTCGCGGTCGGATGGAAGCGCGCCGGCGGTCTGCTCGATCCCGAGCATCGACCGGGCCCGATG
>JALYRN010000097.1 GCA_030855295.1 Myxococcota bacterium
GCGATCGATTCAGCGCAGGCAACGCCGTCCGAGAGGCGCGCGCCGGTCGCATCGCTCGCGACCGACGACGACGACGACGACGAGAGAAGGCGTGCTCCTCGGAGGGCGCCGCGCGCAGCGCGACCGGTCACCGACGGGTTCGAAGATCCCGAGCCGGCGCCGAAGAGCGGCAGCAGCGTGCTGATGTGGGTGCTCGCGTTCGTCCTCGTCGCGCTGATCGGCGCGGCCGGCGTCGCAGTGTTGCGTCCGGATCTCGTCGATCTCGCGGTCGGCCGCGAGCCTCCGCCCGAGGCCCCGCGCGGGCCGACGCCGGAGGAGCAAGCGGCCGCCCTGCGTGAGCACCGCGCGCGCTTCGGCACCCTGACCGTGCGCAGCACCCCGGATCGCGCGCAGGTCCTGATGTTCGTCGGACGCGGCCCCGCGCTCGCGCGGCAGCTTCCGACCGGCATGGCCTACGAGCTCGTCGCGATCGCCGAGGGCCGCATCCCGACGCGCTCGGTCGTGCCCGCGGACGCGCAGTGGGAGACCACGCCCGAGGGCCCGCGCTACGAGCTCGCGATGCAGACCGGCGACGGCGAGATGCCCGCCGATCGCCTGGTGCTCGGCGACACGCAGCTGCCCCGCGACGCGCTCGGCGCACCGAGCGCCGACCTCGGATCGATCCGCGTGATCACCAACCCGCCGGGCGCGAAGGTCTACCTCCTGGTCGGCTTCACCCCGCAGGTCACGGTCGCCAACGTCCGCACCGACGAGGCCGTCGAGCTCCTCGTCTTCCTGGACGGCCACGGCCTCGAGCGCATCGTCGTCGGCCCCAGCGACTGGACCGAGGCCGAGGACGGCAGCAAGACCGCCGACGTCGACATCACGCTCCGCCCGCTCGCACCTCAGCGCATCCGCTGATCGCGTGCCGCTCACGCCAACGTGACCTCGACGTCGTAGTCGCGGAACGCGCGATCGGCGGTGAGCACGGGGAGAGCTTCGATGCGGGCCTGAGCGATCAGCATCCTGTCGAAGGGATCGCGATGGTGGAGCGGGAGGCGCGACGCTTCGTAGACGTGGACGAAGCGGACGTCGAGGAGCCGCATGCGCGCGGCGCGGGCGCGCGACGCGCAGTACTCCTCGACCGGAGCCGGCAGTCGGAGCTTCCCCTGCGCCACCTTGATCCCGAGCTCCCACGGCACGACGCACGAGAGGAGCAGCTCGGTGTCGTCATCGATCAACAACCCGCGTGTGCGCTTCGACAGGCGCTCTGGCGCGGCGTGCATCCAGAGGAACACGTGGGTGTCGAGCAGAACCCTCACTGGCGCCGCGCCTTCGGCGCTCGCCTCGCGCTGGTCTTCTTCGGTGCCGGCGCGGGACCCGGACGCGTCCCGGCCGCTGCGATCAGCGGCGCGTCGTACCACGTCGCGAGGTCCTCCTCCGACATCGCGTCGAACGCGTCCGGCGCGATCCACACCTCGCCACGGTCGCCTCCGAGCACTCTCGGAGCGCGGGGAGCCTCGATCGGAACGAGCCGCGCCACCGGCGTCCCGTCGTCGGCGATGATGATCTCTTCCCCTCCGCGCACCCGTCGCAGCAGGCGCGAGAGCTGAGTCTTGGCCTCGTAGATGTTGACGGTGGTCACCCCTCGAGTCTGCGGTTGACCAGATCCTTGGTCAACCACGACGGCCCCCGTGCCGGTCGCACGTCAGCGCGTGACCATAGCGACTCGGGTCACGCTCCATCCGCGACACCACGCGTCGTCGAAGCACGTGGCGCTCGTGCCGATCACGACGCCTCCGCCCCACGGGTCGTCGCGTAGGGCGATGATCGTGCGCACGACCGCGGACCACCCTGCATCGGCGATCGTCCCGCGCAGCGCCGCGTCGAAGCGGACGATCTCGCAGCCTTCTTCGCAGTACGTCACCCGCCTCGTGCCCGGAAGCGGAACGCGATCGATCACGCCGAGCACCTCGCCGGTCGCGGTCGTGTCGATCGCGACCAGCTCGTGGTCCGGCTCGATCCCCGCCACGACACCGTCCTCCCCGAAGCAGCCCGGGACGGGGCCCGGACACCCGTCGAGACGGAGGCGAACACCGCGAGACGACAGCGCGAGCGCGGGCGGGCTGCCCGCCGGCGCGAAGATCGCTGATCTCGGGAGCAGGAGGCCGGGCGCCGACGATCCGAGACCGTCGATCCCCGTCGCGGAGACGCGGAACAGATGAAAGTTGCCGTCGGCCGCGATGAACCGATCGCTCCCGGCGACGCCCCGCATCGCTCCGTGCGGAAGGTGCCGCTCGTGATCGGCGCTCGTCCGGAAGATCTCGCTCCCGGTTCGCAGGTCGTGGACCGTGATCTCGTGCTCGATCGAGTCGGTGCGGCAGAGGAAGCGATGCTCGCTCACCACGGCTGCCGACTCACACTCGAACGTCAGCGGCTCGGTCGAGAGCGGCTCGAGCGTCGCCGTCGCGATCACCGTCAGCATCGCTCGATCCGCGATCCCGAGCCGATCGCCGTCGAGCGCGGCGGCCGTGATGTCGCGCGGGCTCTCCCAGCGCACGAGCTCGCCGCCCTCGCGATCGACGAGCGCCACCGAGCGGCGCGTGACCACGAGGATTCCCGCCTCGACGACGAAGAGGTCCAGCATCTCTTCCGGTCCACTCACCAGCGCGTCCGGCGGATCGGCCAGGCCGCCATCGGGTGGCGGAGACGCATCGGGCGCATCGGGCCGCGATCCCGCGTCGCGTGGCGCGCGCCCCGCGTCGAGATTGTAGCTCGCGATCGGCAGTCGTCCGTTGTCGCGACAGCCGAGGCCGAGCACCGCGCACACCACCAACGCGACCGAGCGCATCAACGTGCCTCCAACGCGACGCGAGAGATGCTCCAGTCCTCGCACGACGAAGACGGGCAGGTCGCGTGCGCCGCGACGGCGACCGAGTCGGTCCAGCGATCGTAGCGAGCGGCCAGGACGCTCCGGACGGGTCCGTCGAACACCCCGTCCGCGAGGACCGCGCGGGACGCGACGTCGGCGCGCTGCACGCCGCAGCCGAGCGCGCACTGCATGCCGCCGGGCTCGTGCGCGGCCGTCAGCGCGACGACCGAATCCGTCGTGAGCTCGTCGATCGCGAGCACACGCTCGCGAACGCCGAACGTGCCGATCGACCCGTCGCGGACGAAGCACTCGAGATTGAAGCGCTCGCATCCATCGAACCGAAGAAGTCGACCGAGGTCGTTCACGACGTGAGTCGCCGGATCTCCGACCAGGGCGAACTGCGCGCCGCTCTCGCCGGTGTCGAAGAGCGCGTGGTGCTCGACGATCCACGGCCCCTCGCTCGTCACTCGGAACAGCTCGAATCGGTGGCTCGGAAACTCCCCCGCACCCACCGTGACGAACGCGTCGTGCCCGGTGACCGCCGCGATCCGAGTGCCGACCGCATCCGGCACCGGCTCCGACCGGCCCAGCTCGCCGCCGCTCATCAGATCGTAGACGGAGAACACGAGCTCGAATTCGCGCCGGTCGCCCGTGCAGACCAGGCGATGTCCGCCCAGCATCGCCGCGGACCAACAGTTTCGGTGCAGCGTCGATCGCGAGACCTCCGCGAGATCGCCCGCCCGAAGTCCCGTGAGCCGCGCCGAGTCGGCGATCCCCAGCAGCTCCCCATCGAACGCCGACGCGGTGATCCGGTACGGACTCTCCCATCGCGCGCGCTCCGTTCCGTCGCGGTCGACGAGCCGCACCTCGTGCGAGAGCACGAGCAGGTACCCCGCTTCCGCAACGTAGAACCCGCTCAGCTGGCCGAAGCCCGTCAGCAGCGCGCCGGACGGAAACTGCGGACCGGCGTCGTACGGCGGCCCCATCGCCGTCGCATCGAACGCCGCCCAGGGCGGCTCCCCGTCGACCCGCGACCCGGCGTCGCGCAACATCAGCGGCGGACCCTCGTCGCGCGCAGCGCACGCCGACAGGGCGAGCGCAGCGCAGAGCGCGAGCTCCGCTCTCACTGCGTCCACTCCACGCCGCCCGAGACCCGAATCGCCCAGAGCAGCGTCGAGCTCGCGAACCCGAGCGGCTCGTCGATGTTCATCGTGCCGGCCACCTCGAAGAACGCCGGCCGCGGGAAGAACCGAGCGAACGGCATCACGGCGACCTGCGCATCGGCGGGCGCCGTCCACACGTCCGGATCGCCGCCGCCATCGCTCCACCCCGCGACCTGCACGCGCACGCCGAGCGCGAGCCACTCGATCGGAGCGATACCGACGTACCCGCCCACCTGATAGTGCGCGATGGGATCGCGGCTCCCTACGTCCACGAGGAACGACCCAGCGAAGGCGAGCTCCGCGCCCGCGAGGAAGATCCCCTCGCGCACCTCGAGATCGCCGCGCGCGACCACCCCGAGAGCCCCCACGATGCCCTCCCACGAGTCCCAGAACCCCCACTGAGCGCGACCGACATACGCGACGTGCGTGAACCCGATCCCGTACGTGAGCGCGGAGAGCGGCGGCGCGATCCCGATGCCGCCGCGCACCTGCAGCTGCGGCCCGTTCGTCCACCCGACCATCCCGTACACGCTCGGGTTCCCGACGACGCAGCACCGAATCGCTCCATCGGGGGCGTAGCGCTCACCGAAGTACCCGCGCCACGACACCTCGAGATCGAAGACGGCCGCCTCATTTTCGGCGGAGCTCCGATACAACCGCCCGCCGCCGAACAAGCGCAACGCGCCGTAGACGCGGTCATCGCGGAGATGCGCCTCGAGCACCCCGACCGACCCCTCGAGCGCGACATGGTGCACGGGGGAGTGTCGCACGTCGTTCTCTGCGTCATCCGCCGACGCTGCGGACGGCACGACGAGCGCCGTACAGCACGCCCAAGCGACCATGGCCGCTCGAGCGACGACGCGCGCGCGGCCACTCCCGTCGAAGGCGGCGATCGAGATCGCGAGGAGCGCCAACCGCTCGAGGCGGACTGGGTTCGTCATGGCGGCGACCATTTGACATCAGCGCCGTCCAGTCAATCGCGCTGGCGCGCCGCACGCTCTTCGATGCTCGCGAGATGACTCGCGCAGCGCACGAACGCGAGCGGCGCCTCGGCTCTTCGAGCCGGGCGCCGCTTCGGAGGTGGGTCGCGCGGTCGGGCGCGGTCTCTAGAAGTGCAGGGTGGCGCCGATGCTGGTGGGGCCGGCGGCGAAGCTGAGGGTGACGTCGTTGCCGAGGTCGGCGTAGATCGCTTCTTCCCACTCCTGCTGGATGGCGATGCCGAGGACCATCAGGATGACGCCGACGTCCTGGATGACGCCGAAGAGGATGTTGAACCAGGCGTAGTCGCCGTTCTCGTCGGCGAGGCCGTACGCGAGCCAGGGGCCGACCACGGGGATCCAGCCGAGGCCCGCCCAGGTGCCGCTGTCGGTGGGGCAGGGATCGGAGAAGGTGCCGCAGTTGCCGAGGATGCCGAGGCCGCCGAAGCCGTGGATCAGCCAGCCCGCGCCGAGCGCGATCACGCCGGGGACGAGCAGGGCGTTGGTCGTCGAGCGATGGACCACCGTGCGCACGGGCTGAGGCTGCGCCTGCTGCGCCGCGACGTAGGGCGACTGCACGACGACCTGTTGCTGTTGCTGTTGCTGCGGCGCGACGTAGACCGAGCCTTGCCCGTACACGCCGCCGGCCTGGCCCTCGCCCTGGATCACGACCTGGGCGCTCGCGCCGCCGGCCCAGGCCAGCACGCATCCGACGACCAGGAGCCCCGTGAACGTCCGCATCATCTCGAACCCCCTCTGCGCCAAGGCGCCGCTTCTACCGCAAAGCCGCGCACCGCGCCTGTGAGAGCCCGCGCTCAGTCTCGCGCGAGACGGACGGCGACCGTGAGCCCGTCGCCGATCCCGACCATGGCCATGGCTACGCGACCGTCGTCCTTGATCTTCCCGTTCAGGCGCCGGATCGCCTGGGTATCCTCGTCGTTCTTGGCCGGATCGATCACCGATCCGCCCCAGAGCACGTTGTCGACGAGGATCACCCCTCCGGGCTTCACCAGCGCGACGCAGCGCTCCCAATAATTCTCGTAGTTGCTCTTGTCGGCGTCGATGAACGCGACGTCGAAGGTGCCCGCCCCGCCGCTCGCGAGCAGCGCGTCGAGCGTGTCCACCGCCGGCCCGAGCCGCAGCTCGACGCGATCCGCGACGCCCGCGCGCTCCCAGCCCTCGCGCGCGATCGCGGTCCACTCCTCGCTGACGTCGCACGTGATCAGCGTGCCGCCAGGCTCCATCGCGAGCGCCATCGCGGTCGAGCTGTAGCCGGTGAAGCAGCCGATCTCGATGATCTTCTTCGCGCGCACCATCCGCACGAAGAGGGCCATCAGCTGGCCCTGATCGAAGCCGATCTGCATGCGCGAGATCCCGCCGAGCGCGTCGGTCCGCTCGCGCAGCCAGCGCAGCGGCGCGGGCTCCTCGGGCATGCTCTGGAGCGCGTACTCGTACAGCTCGTCCTCGAGCCCGATCGCTCGCTTCGCCATCAGCCCACCTTCGCCTGCTCGACGAGCGACTCGACGTCGGCGCGGATCTCCGCGAGCCGCTCCGGGGTGCCTGCCTCGAAGCGCAGCACCAGCACCGGCTGCGTGTTCGACGCGCGCACCAGCCCCCACGCGCCCTCGCCGAAGAGCACGCGCGCGCCGTCGACGTCGATCACGTCGTGCGTCTTGCGATAGTGATCGCGCACGCGATCGACGATCGCGAACTTCACGTCGTCCGCGCACTCGACGCGCAGCTCGGGCGTCGCGAAGGTCTTGGGCACTCCGTCGAGCAGCTCGTGCAGCGGCCGATCGGAGGCCGCGACGATCTCGATCAGCCGCAGCGCCGCGTAGATCGCGTCGTCGAAGCCGAAGTAGCGGTCCGCGAAGAAGACGTGCCCGCTCATCTCGCCGGCGAGGAGCGCGCCCTCTTCCTTCATCTTCTTCTTGATCAGCGAGTGCCCGGTCTTCCAGAGGATCGGGCGGCCGCCGTGCTTCGCGATGTCGTCGTAGAGCGTCTGCGAGCACTTCACCTCGCCGAGGATCGCCGCGCCAGGACGGCGCCGCAGCACGTCGCGCGCGAACACGATCATCAGCGCATCGCCCCAGAGCGTCTCACCGCGGCCGTCGATCACGCCGATGCGATCGCCGTCACCGTCGAACGCGATCCCGAGCTCGAGCCCTTCCTCCTTCACGGTGCGGATCAGGAGCTCGAGGTTCTCGGGCTGCGACGGATCGGGATGGTGCACCGGGAAGTGGCCGTCGGGCTCGCAGAGCAGCGTGACGGGATCGAGGCCCGCCGCGCTCATCGCCGCGATCGCGGCGGGCCCGGCAGCGCCGTTGCCGGCATCGATCGCGAAGCGCACGTCGCGTCGCGCGAACGACACGTTGCCGCGCACGAAGCCCTCGTAGGCGGGCAGCGGATCGATCTCGCTGCGCTGCGCTCCCTCGGCGCGCACGTAGTCGCTCTGCTCGATGATCCGGCGGAGCTCGGCGATCTCGTCGCCCGAGAGCGTCGCCTTGCCGCTCATGATCTTGAAGCCGTTGTCCTCCGGCGGGTTGTGGCTGCCGGTGATCTGCACGCCGCCGTCGAGCGCGAGATCGAAGACCGTGAAGTACATCAGCGGCGTCGGCACCATCCCGATGTCGACGATCGACGTGCCGCTCTCGAGGATGCCCTCGGTCAGCGCGGCGTGCAGGCGCGGCGAGGAGAGACGGCAGTCGCGCCCGACCACGACGCGCCCCTGATCGCGCCGCGCCCAGAACGTCCCGAGCGCCCGCCCGAGATCGCGCGCGAGCTCGTCGCTCAGATCACGATCGGCGACGCCGCGGATGTCGTACTCGCGGAACACGAACGGGTTCGAAATCGACGACACGAGTTCCTCCCTCGAAGAAAACGATGCCCGGCGGGCGAGCCGCGGGCCGAGATCAGAGCGTGCCGTCGCGACCGAGCTTCTTCAGCTCGTCGACGACCGCGCGCACGTCCTGCGCGCGCTCGCGTGGCACGATCAGCAGCGCATCCTCGGTCTCGACGACCACGAGATCGCGCACGCCGATCAGCGCCACCGTCTTGCCCGACGTGGCGCGCACGTAGCAGCCCTCGGCGTCGACGAGCACCGCTTCGGGGCCCGCCGCGTTGCCGTGCTCGTCCTTCGGCGCGAGCTCCCACGCGGTGGTCCAGCTGCCGACGTCCGACCAGCCGAAGTCGCCGGGCACCACCGCGACGCGCTCGGCCTTCTCCATGACGCCGTGATCGATCGACACCGACGGCAGCGACGCGTACTCCGCGCGCACGAGCTCGTCTTCGCGCCCCTCGTCGGCCGCGCGATCGAAGCGCTCGAGCGCCGCCCCGAGCCCGGGCAGGTGCACGCGGATCGCGTCGAGCACGGCGTCGGCGCGGAAGAAGAACATCCCGCTGTTCCAGAGGTAGTTGCTCGCCGCGAGGAACTGCTCGGCGCGCGCGCGGTTCGGCTTCTCGACGAAGCGGCGCGCGCGGAACACGCCGGGCGCGATGCCCTCGCCCAGCTCGAGGTAGCCGTAGCCGGTCTCGGGGCGCGTCGGCGTGATGCCGATCGTGACGAGCTCGCCGCCGCGCGCGGCCTCGAGCGAGCGCTCGAGGATCTCGAGGAAGGTCGGCTCGTCGGCGATGTGGTGATCGGCTGCGAGCACCGCGATCACTCCGTCGGGATCGCGCCGCTTCACGTGCGCCGCGGCCCAGCCCACGCACGGCGCGGTGTTGCGTCCGATCGGCTCGGCGAGGACGTTCGCGGGCGGGACGCCGGGCAGATCGCGCCGCGTCATCTCGGCGAGGTGCTCCGCCGTCACGACGATCACGCGCTCCGCCGGCACCAGCGGCGCGATGCGAGCGACGGTGTCGGCGAGCAGTGAGCGCTCGCTGCCCGCGAGCGGAAGGAGCTGCTTCGGCTTCTTCTTGCGCGAAAGCGGCCAGAACCGGGTCCCCGAGCCGCCCGCCATGATCACCGCCCACGCGTGCGGCATCGAACCATCCTGCTGCTCGGACATCGGCGGGCCCGAAAATAGGCTCCCCACGCGGAGCGCGCAAACACGCTGTCACTGTAGAGTCGTCGATCGGCTCGCCCGCTCCGGTCGCTTCCGTCCGCGCGCGAAGCGCGCGCTCCCGTACGCGCCCTCCGGGGCGAGCACTCCTGCAGGGGCGAGCACTCCTGCTGGTCACTGCACTCGGGCGGTGATCTCCATCGCGGTCTGCCACGCCACCACGCGCGAGCCGCGCGGCGCGGTGATCGTGCTGGCGAGCGCGCTCGCGACGCAGGGCTCGAATCCGTCCTCGGCCACCGTCGTCTTCTCGACCACGACCTCGGGCTCGAACACGTCGTACGTGCCCATGTCGTGCAGGCGCGTCGAGTAGCGCACGACCAGCGACGCCTGCGCGCTGCGCTCGTGCCGCAGCTCCCAGTCCTGCACGAAGCACTCGGCGATCGCGCGGTGCGCCGCCTCGCCCGCGAGCTGATCTCGGATGTGCTGCGCGCCGGGCTCCTCGCTGTCGGGCAGCTGCACGTCGATCGCGAGCGCGTCGATCGTCGGACGGCTGGGGTCCTGCGTGAAGAAGCGCTCGGCAGGCTCGTCGCGATCGAAGAGCGCGGTGTCGAGGCCCTCGAACCGGAGCCGCGCGACCGCGCCCCGCACCTCTTCGCGCTCGGGCGCGCCCGGCAGCGACGCGCGGAAGCACTGATCGGCGCGCCGGGTCCCTCGCTCGCGCGCCTCGGCCTCGGTCGCGGTCCGCAGGATCAGCGACGCGGACGCGCAGAGCAGCTCCGGCGGGATCGGCGCGTGCGCGGTCTCGAACTGCTCGAACGCCTGATCGTAGGTGCGGATCGCCCCCTCCCAGTCGCCGGCCTCGACCTGGCCCTGGGCGGCGGTCGCGAGGATCTCGCCCGCGACGCTGGTCTCGCGATAGCGGCAGGCGGCGCGGACGCACACCTGATCGCTCGGGCAGTCCTCGCGTCCGGCGCAGCTCATGCCCGCGGGAGGTCGCGACGTCGGGCCCGCGCGCCCGGTGCCCTCGCGCTCTCCGTCGGCGGAGCCGGCGGTCGGCGTGTCGAGGAGCGAGCCGCGACGACCACAGCCGGCGATCGCGGTGCACGCGATCGCGAGGAGCACCGCCAGCGCAGCGCGCACGAACGAGGAACGAGAGAACATCAGAACGAAGCCTCCAGCGCGAGAGTGACGATCAGCGCGTCGAGATTGGGCACGCCGACCTGACCGTAGCGGAAATCGGGGAACTCGTTGTGCAGCCAGTCGCCCTTGAGGAGCAGATCGAATCGTCGGAGGAACCCGAGCGCAGCGCCGTCGGCACCCGACGAGATGGTGTAGGCGAGCTGCGCGCCGACCATCACGTTCCACATCGACGAGAGCTCGCGATCGCCGGTGAAGTACTGCCCGCGCGGCGCGAGCGCGTAGTCGTTCGAGAAGAACGCGGCGCCGGTCTGGTTGTAGTAGCGGCCTCGCACGCGGATGCGGAGCGCGCCCTCGATCACCTGCTCGTACGCGAGCTCCGCGGTGACGCTGTCGACGCCCCAGATGTCGTGATAGCCGCGCACGAACACCTGCAGCGCGCCCGAGAGCGGCTCGAGCCAGATGCGCGCGCCGAGGCCCGCGGCGTAGCGCGCGCGGTGGTTCGGGTGATGCTCCTGCGCCGCGGTGCGGCCGAGCCACACGGCGCGGTAGGGATTGCTCTGGAAGCCGTCGACGAGCTGCGCCGTCAGCGTGAGCTGCGTCGTCAGCACGGGCGCCCACGCCTGCGTCCAGCTGCCCTGGAACGTCTGCAGCGCGAGATCGCGCGCGGTCAGATCCATCGCGTCGCCGAAGCAGCCCTGCGAGCCCGCGAGCCGGCGTCGATCGACGGCCTCCTGGTTGCGTGGTTGGAAGACGTCGCACACCGAGTCCCACCCGCGCGCGTACGAGATGTCGAACGCCGCGGTGCGCTCGAACGCCTCGGCGCGCGCGCCGATCGTCAGCGCGTGGCTGCGGTAGTCGTTCTCGAAGCCGTACGCGTACCCCGCGCGGAGCGAGCCGTAGTCGCTCCGCACCTCCGCACCGCCCGAGAACACGTTGCGGAAGTCGGCCAGCTGCGTCGCCGTCGAGATCACGTCGACCTCGCTCGTCGGCGCATCGACCACCGCGACGCTCGCGCCGCTGACGATGTCCGCCTCCCAGCCGACGCGGATCGTCATCTCCTCGATCGGATCCACCGCCGCGCTGACGCCCGGCGTGATCACCGTCATGTTCAGCGGCCCGCCGCCCTCGTGGTAGACGGTCGCGGCCACGTCGACCTCGCCGCTCTGCGCGCGCGCCGCCGAGGGCGCGAGCGCGAGCAGCGTCGCGACGATCACCGCCGCGGGGAGCACCGCTCGGCAGATCAGTTGCACCCGCAACCGCCTCCCGTGACGCCCGCCGCGCCATAGCTCCCCTCGCGGTTCGACAGCACGTGCGCCTCGTGCGCCCCCGCGACCCCCTCGGACCCGAACGTCATCGCCGGATCCGCGAGGAACTCCCGCTCCTCCGGCCGCACAGTCACACACCCCGCCACCCCCAAGAGAGCGCAAGCGACCCCCGCGATCGCCAAGACCCGCAGGGCTTGCCGACACCCTTGGAAAACAGCGCGCACGCGCTCAGAAGAACACAGTGAGGCCGGCACTGAGCTCCTCCTGGGCGACGAAGCGATTCTCGTCGTAGATGGCCCACGCCCGCGCCTCGAGGCGCAGCGTGATGCGATAGCGGAACGCGAACCTGAGCCCGCCCCCCGCGTAGAGCGAGCCGGTCACGCCCGAGCGCAGCAAGAACGTGTCGGCGTTCGGATCACTGACGACGAACCCCCCGCCCGCGCCGAAGAAGGGCACGACCGGCGAGTCGGGGAACACGTTGATGATCCCGCCGAGCGCGCCCATCAGCAGGCGCCCGCCCGATCCTGCCGCCGCCGCGAGCGTCGCCTCGATGCCGAACTCGGGCGCGAGATAGAACGCCGGCCGGATCGCCATGAACCCGTTCGGCTCGTTCAAGCCGAGCACGCCGAACGCGAACGACAGCTCGCCCGCCGCGTGCGGGAGCGGCGCCGGCGCGAAGAGCTCGGGCAGGAAGCGACCCTGGCTCGCCTGCTCGGCGGAGAGCTCGTGCGTGTACACCGCGTCGCCCGAGATCCACGCCTGCGTTCCGTCGGGCAGCTCGATGCGGAACCAGTACCCGCGGGTGCCGCGCTCCACGATCGGGAAGACGTCGCCGCGTCGCGCGCTCCGCACGCCGCGGAAGGCGCCGCCCGGCCCGCTGCGGAGCACCGTGCGATCGACGATCACGCGCGCGAACACGCCCACCGGCGCGTCGTCGTCGGTCGCTCCCGCGCCGTCGTCGTCGGTCGCGGCCATGCCGGCGATCGGCGTGTCCTGCGCGCGCGCTGGGCGTGGATCGCCGGCGCCGATCGCGACGAGGACGATCGCCGCGATCGCGCTCGCGGCCTTCACAGGCCACCCCGCGAGATCCACTGCGAGATCAGATCCGCCGACGGATCACCCTCCGGAAAGATCACGCGCGGATGAGAGTCGAGGCCGGTCGGCCGTCGATAGAACGGGCTCGAGAGCGGATCGCTCTGCACCGTGAACTGCACCGCCGTGAAGTTCTGCATGTACTCGGGCGGCACGACGCCCACGACCATGTCGCCTTCGCACTCGGGCGGCGCGACGCCGGTCGTGTCGACGAGGCGCATCGAGGATCGCGACGTGTGGCACATGCCTTCTTCGCCGGGGCCGCCGCCGGCGCAGCCGCTCGGCTGCACCACCTCGGGCTGGATGCGGCAGTAGAAGAAGTCCTCGTCCAGCATCAGGTCCGGCGGGACGATGTTGTCGCCGAGATCGATGGTCCCGCAGCCGGCGAGCCCACCGCCCGCGATCCCGCCGGCGAGACACCACGAGAGGAGCACCAGCGCGGCGCGCGATCGCTCGCTCGCCGCACCGCCAGCGCTCCTCGTTCGCCTGGCCACGGACGGAGACTGCCAAAGGAAATCATGCCGGGTCAACGACGCTGACGGGGTCCTCCCCCTCGCGCGCGCTTCGGACGACAAGTAGGATGCCGACGCAAGGGGGATACCTCATGCGTCATCGAAAGAGCACGTCATCGCTCCCGAT
>JALYRN010000098.1 GCA_030855295.1 Myxococcota bacterium
CTCGTGTTCCATCCGGGCGGTGATGCGCGCGCAGCCGCGCCCAGGCACGCGCGATGGGCGTACCGCTGGGACGACGAGGCGGCGCTCCTGGCGTCGGGCGCCGTCGACGCGCTGTGCGCGGCGCACGGGCTCGAGCGCGGCGCTCGAGACTCCGAGAGGGATCCCGATCGCGCGCCGCGCGAGACCGACGACCTCTGGTCGGGCGCGCGCGCGGCGGCCATCCTCCACCCCGATGAAGATCGAGAACGCGATCGGGGTGTGCCCGGTGCGCGAGGACACCGAGATGCTCGCGGTCGCGGCCGCTGAGGAGAGCCCGCGCCGCGCGCTCGATCTCGGCACCGGCACGGGGTACGTCGCGATCTACCTCGCGCGCGCGGGCGCGAGCGTCGACGCGTGCGACATCAGCGATCGCGCGCTCGCGCTCGCGCGCCGGAACGTCGCGCGCAACGACGTCGCCGTGACGGTCCTGCGCTCCGATCTGTTCGAGGCGACCCGGGGTGTCTACGACGTCATCGCGTCCAATCCGCCGGTCGATCCTCGGGAGACGGAGCTGTCGCGCCTGGCGACGAGCACGCTGCGCAGGAGCGCGCGCGTGCTGAACGCGATCTTGCGCGTCACGCAGCCGAGGCTGGAGGCGGGACGCCAGAGCTTCCTCCGAGCGCTCGCGACCGGCGCGCTCGCGCGCCTCGCCCCCGGTGGGCGCATCGTGCTGGTGCTCGCGCGGCGCGAGACGGACTGGGTGGGATCGGAGGTGCCCGGGCTGGTCCTCGTCGAGCGCCGCCCGGTCCCGAGCATCCACGGGTACGAGATCGCGATCTTCCACCGGGCGTAGCTTCGTCTCCACGTCGAGGTGGCTGGATCGCGCAGGTTCTGATCGTTCCCCGGCGCCCGGGATCGGGTACGCTGCCGGGCGCAGGAGGTTTCATGGGTGAGCTCGCAGGGATGCCCGCGGATCAGGTCGATGTCGACGTGTCGGCGCACGCGGTGACGGTGACGGTCGACGACTCCCTCTACCCGCTCGATGCGGTGTACGGCGCGAGCTACACGTTCCTCGATCGCTGCTACGTCCTGCTCGATCGCTCGGGCTCCTCGCGCACGCGGATCACGCTGACGCCGAAGAAGGAAGCCACGACCGAGGCCGAGCTGCGCGGCTGGGCCGGCGAGCTCACGAACGAGCTGCTGAGCTGCGCGTGGCGGTCGCAGATCGTCCGCGCGAACCGCGCGGTGATCGAGGCCGTGACCCTGCAGGCGGTCAGCGGCGCGATGGGCCCGCCGTCGCTCGACGACCTGAAGGACTTCGACTTCTCCGAGGAGCCCTTCGAGGATCCGCTGGGGATCGGGCTCTCGTGGGAAGAGAAGTACAAGAAGAAGAAGGACGATGCGCCCGCCGCTGCGTCGACCGCGCCGGCCGAGAGCGAGCCCGGCGAGGGAGGCGCGCCGTGAGCGAGCTGCGCTTCCATCGCGGGCTGTACCCGTCGAACGCGCTCGACGAGGCGATCGCCGTCTACGAGAGCCACGCCGACATCACGCGCGCCGACGACGGCGAGCACGTCGTGGTCACGATCGCGAGCGCGAAGCCCGGACGTGACGTCCGCGTCGCGCGCGAGCTCGCCAATTACGCGCTCGGCCTGGCGATCCAGGCACGCGGCGCCACCGCCCCCGCGCCCTCGCTGGAGAACCGCTGAGACCATGAGCGAGTCGACCGCATCCGCCGCGACCGCATCCGAGGCGACCGCGCTCCCGCAGGGCAGCTTCCCGCTGCGCGGCCTGCGCACCGACGCCAGCTTCCCCGCGTTCTTCCGCTACCGCGCGCTCCCGAAGGAGCGCGTGCTGCTGACGAACCTCGAGGGGAACTTCCTCGTCCTGACGAGCGACGAGTTCCGCGCCTTCGCCGAGGGCACCATCCCTGCGGAGTCGGAGCTCTACGCGCGCCTGCGCGACGGCAACTTCCTGCGCGCGCACTACGACGCCAAGCGCGCCACCGCAGCGCTCGCGCGCCGCAAGAATTTCCTCGGCTACGGGCCGAACCTCCACATGCTGGTGGTCACGCTCCGCTGCAACGAGACGTGCGTCTACTGCCATGCCTCGCGCGCGAACATGGACGCGGTCCACACCGACATGACGCCCGCGATCGCCGAGAAGTGCGTCGACATGGCGCTCTCCTCGACCAGCCCCGGGATCACGATCGAGTTCCAGGGCGGCGAGCCGCTCGTGAACTTCGACGTCGTGAAGCACGTGATCGAGTACGCGCGGAAGAAGAACGCCAGCATCGGCAAGACGCTCGAGTTCACGATGGTCAGCAACCTCGCCATGATGGACGAGGAGAAGCTCGCGTTCCTGCTCGAGAACCGCGTCCAGATCTGCACCAGCATCGACGGCCCGCAGGGTCTGCACGACAAGCAGCGCAAGCTGCCCGCGCTCAAGATGGCGAGCGGCGAGAAGACCGGCGGCTCGTCGTGGGCCGAGTCGGTGCGCTGGATCGAGCGCATCAACGAGGCCTACGAGAAGCAGGGCCTCGACACCACGCTCTACCGCGTCGAGGCGCTGCTCACGACGACCAACGCGACGCTCCCGCTCTGGAAGGAGGTCGTCGATCAGTACGTCGCGCTCGGCTGCCGCGCGCTCTTCCTGCGCCCGCTCGATCCGTTCGGCTTCGCCGAGAAGACCGGGCCGCGCCTCGAGTACCCGCGCGCCGAGTACCTCGACTACTACCGCAAGTCGGTCGACTACATGATCGAGCTCAACCTGAAGGGCGTGCAGGTCCTCGAGCGCTACGCGGCGATCTTCCTGACGAAGATCCTCAGCGGCGAAGATCCCAACTTCCTCGACATCCGCAGCCCGTCGGGCGCGGGCATCGGCGCGCTCGCGTACAACTACGACGGCGGCATCTTCTCGTGCGACGAGGGGCGGATGCTGCACGAGACCGGCGACGACACGTTCCTCCTCGGCCACGTGGACGACGCGACCTACCGCGGCGTCGTCGGGCACGAGACGGTGCGCGCGCTGGTGCTCGCCGGGAACCTCGACGCGCGCCCCGACTGCGTGAACTGCGCGTATCAACCGTACTGCGGCGTCGCCCCGAGCCATAGCCACAAGACCCAGGGGACGATTTTCGGGCGGATGCGCGAGAGCAGCGTCTGCGCGGTTCACAAGGGAATTCAGGACTATCTGTTCGAGAAGATCGCCGACGCCGACCCCGGCGTGATGGAGGTCTTCCAGCGGTGGACGACGATTCGACCGCGCGAGCATTTCATCCAGGGCACTTCTGGTAGTACATTGGACGGCGACGCTTCACGGATGCCGTGAGGCCGGAGGCGGTGCATGGCCGACGACGACGACGAGCTCCCGAGCTTCCGACGCAACGCAGGGGGTCTGATGGACCCGACCGAGCGCGCGATCGCGGATCGCGCTCGCAAAGAAGCGGACGTGGCCGGCCCGAACGGTCGTGACGACATCCTGCTCGCGCAGCACTGCTCGCACGGCTCGCATGGGTCGCACGGCTCGCATGGGTCGCACGGCTCGCATGGGTCGCACGGCTCGCATGGGTCGCACGGCTCGCATGGGTCGCACGGCTCGCATGGGTCGCACGGTTCCCACGGGAGCTGGTGAGCCCCGTTCGAGAGGCGGAACCGAGCATCGACGAGCGCATCGCGCGCGATCGCCCTCTCGATCACGGCGGCGCGGGACAGAGCGGCGAGCGCGTCCACGTGCTCACGGGCGCCGTCTGCAACAACAACTGCGTCTTCTGCATGGAAGAGGATCGTGACGCTCGCTACGTCACGAACAGCCAGACCGACGACGCGACGGTCCGCTTCATCCTCGCGCAGAAGAAGGGCGCCGAGGAGATCTGCTTCACGTCGGGCGAGCCGACGACGAATGCGCGCCTGCCGCACTGGGTGCGCTGGTCGAAGGAAGCCGGCATCCGCCGCATCAGCGTGATGACCAACGGTCGCGCGCTGTCGTACGAGAAGTACGCGCGCGCGCTGATGTCCGCGGGGATGAACCGCTTCTACGTCAGCATCCACGGCCACACGCAGAAGCTGCACGAGGCGCTCACGCGCACGCCCGAGAGCTTCGATCAGACCGTCGCCGGGCTCGACGTGATCACGAAGTACAAGCGCTACGGCGTCGAGCTCCACACGAGCACCGTCATCACGAAGCGCAACCTCCCGCACATCGGCGAGATCTATCGCTTCCTGCGCGGGCACGGCGTCGATCAGGTCGTGTTCAACGTGATGCAGGCGAACGGCCGCGCGAACACGTTCTTCGAGCACATCTTCCCGACCTACACCGAGATCGCGGAGACCGCGCGCGTGTTCCTCGAGGAGCAGATGCGCGTCGAGCCGCAGGTGATGGCGTTCCTCGTCGACATCCCGCTCTGCACGACGACGAAGCTGCCGGACTTCAACCGCGGCTACGTCGAGTCGTACGTGCACTACGAGCCGGCCGTGAACGCCGAGAAGCTCGTGCCGCCCGAGGCGCTGCTCGCGCGCACCGAGATGCACGGCGAGCGCGAGCTCGTCGCGATCCGCCGTGCCGATCTCGATGGCGCCGAGCGCTCGAAGCGCGCCGAGTGCGCGTCGTGTCGCCACGACGCCAGCTGCGAAGGCGTCTGGGGCAACTACCTCAAGCGCTACGGCTGGGACGAGCTCGTCCCCGTCCCAGCGTAGCTCCGCTCCGCCTTCTCAGCGCACGTCGCTCACGGTGCCGAGCGCAGCGCCACCGGCACCTCGTCGCTGGTGAGCGTGTCGAGGAACGCGAGCAGGTCCGTCTGCTCCTGCTCGGTCAGGCCGAGCGGGAGCATCAGGCTGTCGCGGGTGCCGGAGACCGGCACGGCGTCGGCGGTGTCGTAGAACGTGATCACGTCCTCGAGCGTCGCCATCTGGCCCGAGTGCATGTACGGACCGGTGAACGTCAGGTCGCGCAGCGTCGGCGTGCGGAAGGCGCCGCGCATCGACTCGGCGGCCGGGTTCGTCAGCCCTGCGAGCCGCGCCATGCCGGCCGCGGGATCATCGCTGAACACACCGGCCGCGTTGAACGGGCTGCCGAGCAGGCCGGGAATGTCCTTGAAGCGACCGTCGTCCGACGCCGGCACGTGCTCGCCGCTCTGCGGCACCGCGATGTTGTGGAACTCGCCGTCGGAGAACGCCGGTCCCGAGTGGCAGCTGACGCAGCGGCCCGATCCCATGAAGACGCGCAGCCCGCGCCGCGCGCTCTCGTCGATCGCGGCGTCGTCCCCCGCGACGAAGCGATCGAAGTCGGAGTCGCGGCTGACGAGCTGGCGCTGGTACGCCTGGATCGCCTTGCCGTAGTTGATGAAGATGCGGTTCACGATCGTGCGATCCTCGGGCGTCATCAGCTCCCACGGTCCGTCGGGCGCGGTCGGCGCCTTCGGCTTGCCGGCCGCCGGGAAGCGCGCGAGGTCGGTCCCGATCGCAGGCTCCATCGCGCCGAACACCGCCTCGTACTCGGTGCGGTAGTGATCGAAGATGTGGTGCGCGATCTCGAGCCGCGTGCTGTTCATGATGATCGGCGCCTCGGCGACGACCGGCGGCAGCTCCCACTGCGCCGAGAAGCGACCGCCCCAGTTCGTCCACGGGTAGTACGCGCTGTTGACGATCGCGGGCGCGTTCCGGCTGTGGAAGTTGGCGCCGAGCGAGACGTTGTCGGGGACCGAGCGCGCGTCCGACATCACCGGCGACGAGTGGCAGCTCGCGCACGCGACGCGGCCGCGATCGCCGACCTCGCCGAGATCGCTGGCGACCGCGAGCGGGCCCGAGTAGCGCGCATCGAAGAAGAGCGCGTGGCCGAGCGCGGCAGCGGCGGGATCGTCGGCGTACGCATTCGTCGGATCCGGCGGCAGCTCCGGCAGCGGCGAGAGCGTCGCGATGATCGCGACCTCCGCGCCGGTGAAGATGATGCCGCCGCCGTCGGTGGTCGCGTCGGGCGGACCGCCGTCCTCGGGGTCGGGCGGGCCTCCGTCGCCAGGGCCAGCGTCGTCTCCAGGGCTCCCCCCGTCGGGGGCGGCATCAGAGGTGACACCGCCGTCGGCGCCCGTGGGCGAGGTGCCGCAGCCGATACCCAGCGCGACCGGTGCGAGCATCGCCAGGCAGAGCCGCATGCGCGCTGCGCTGAGTGTGTGTGTTTTCGTAGCGGATGACATCGAGACCTTCCCCTTCGTGGAATCGCGGCGCGCACCTGCGGCGCGGGTCGGGACCCTGCAGCGCGTGCGCGACGGCGCTCGCTTGGCAGCGGCCGTGCCAGCCTTTTCTGATGGAATTCGCGGATCAGTCGCGCAGCGCCTCGCGCGAGTCGCGCAACCGAGCGCGCACACAGCGCACTCGAAGGGTTGCGACCTGCGGAGGGGGCGCTCATGTATCCCGCACTCGCGCGCGGGGACGGTTCGGTCTGCGCGCCCCCCGCCATGAACACGCCGAGATCCCGCGAGAACGCGCAGAAGCGCCGGCCTGTCGTCTGGGTCGCAGACGACGTCGAGATGGAAGCGCAGGCCGCCCGGCGAGCGCTCCAGGGCACGTACGACGTGGAGCTGTTCCCCGACGGCTCCTCGGTGGTCGAGCGCGCGGCGACGGGGTCGCTCCCGGATCTGCTGGTGCTCGACTGGCACATGGCCGGCATGGCCGGCCTCGACGTGTGCGAGTTCTTCCGCGCGACCGAGCGCACCGTCTCGCTGCCGATCCTGATCTTCACCGCGACGGGCGACGAGCAGGATCTCCTGCAGGCGCTCGCGTCGGGCGCGGACGACTACGTCAGCAAGGGCGCGAGCGACGCCGAGCTGAACGCCCGCGTGGGAGCGCTGCTCCGCTCCAAGCACCTGCTCGAGCGAGCGGAGAGCGCCGAGCGCTCGCTCGAGCAGATCCTGCTGCACGAGCGCGAGGCCCGCGCCGAGGCCGAGGCCGCGAACCGCGCGAAGGACCTGTTCCTCGCGACCGTGTCGCACGAGCTGCGCACCCCGCTCAACGCCATCCTCGGGTGGTCGCGGCTGCTCAACGCCGGGCTCGACCCGGGACGGCAGGCGCGCGCGATCGAGACGATCGAGCGCAACGCGCGCGCGCAGGCGCGGATCGTCGACGACCTGCTCGATCTGTCGCGGATCGTCACCGGGAAGCTGAGGCTCGACCTCGTCCCGATCGACGCGTCGGAAGAGCTCATGGCCGTGATCGAGGCGCAGCGGCCGACCGCGACGGCGAAGCGCGTCTCGCTCGACGCGGAGATCGAGCCCGGCGTCGTCATCGCGGGCGACTCGTCGCGCGTGCAGCAGATCGCGTCGAACCTGCTCTCGAACGCGATCAAGTTCACCCGCGCGGACGGCCACGTGCGCGTGACGCTCGCGCGCGAGGGCGACACGGTGGCGCTGCGAATCGCCGACGACGGCGTCGGCATCGCGCCCGAGCTCCTGCCGCACGTGTTCGATCGGTTCCGGCAGGGCGACTCGACGACGACGCGATCGCACGGCGGCCTCGGGCTCGGGCTCGCGATCGTGCGAGAGCTCGCCGAGCTGCACCACGCGCGGGTGGGCGCGAAGAGCACGGGCGTCGGCGGCGGCGCGACCTTCGAGGTGGCGTTCCCCGCCACGTCACTGCCGGTGAGCGCCGAGGCGGTCGCCGAGCCGAACGTCGGTGACGTGCACGGCGCGCGGGTCCTGGTCGTCGACGACGATCCGGACGGGCTCGACGTCGCGGCACAGCTGCTCGCGTACGCCGGCGCGGAGGTCAGGACCGCCGCGTCGGTGGACGACGCGCTCGCGACGCTGCACTCGTGGAGCCCGGACGTGCTGGTGTCCGACCTCGCGATGCCGGAGCGCGACGGGCTCGATCTGATCCGCACGGTGCGCGCGGAGAGCGCGGGTGGGTCGCCGCCCGCGATCGCGCTGACGGCGCTCGCGCGGGAGGAAGATCGCGCGCAGGCGATCGAGGCGGGGTTCCAGACGCACCTCGCGAAACCGGTCGACGCCGACGAGCTGCTGCGCACGATCGCGCGCCTCGTCTCCGAGCGGAGAGCGGCGCGGCCGTTAGGTTGACCGCGCGCTCCGTGGCGCTCGACCATTCGCTTCGACTTCGTGCGCCAGCGCGCGGCGTCGCACAGGAGCCTGGGACGTGCCGAACATCCTCGTGGTCGACGACAGCAAGGTGATGCGCGACATGATCGTCGCGTGCCTGCGCGGGCTCCCCGGCGCGGCCTTCGTGCACGCCGCGAGCGGCCTCGAGGCGATCGAGCGGCTCTCGATGGAGCGGTTCGATCTCGTGGTGCTCGACCTCAACATGCCGGACATCGGCGGCATCGAGGTGCTCGAGTTCGTGCGCGGTCAGGATCAGCTCGAGCGCATCCCGATCGTCGTGGTGACGACGCGCGGCGACGAGTCGTCGCGCGCGAGCTCGCTCGAGGCGGGTGCCAACCGGTTCCTGACCAAGCCGTTCGCGCCGGAGGAGATCCTCGCGGAGGCGCGCGGGCTGCTCGCTGGAGGCGACAGCTCGTGAGCCGCGTCGATCTCTCGGAGTTCCTCGACGCGTACCTCGGTGAGGTGGACGAGCACCTCGCGACCTCGAACGCGCAGCTGCTGGCGCTCGAGGCTGCGATCCGCGCGGGTGAGCCGACGCTGCGCTCGGTGCGTGAGCTGTTCCGCGCGCTGCACACCATCAAGGGCCTCTCCGCGATGGTCGGCGTCGAGCCCGTCGTCGCGATCGCGCATCGCCTCGAGACCTCGTTGCGCATCGCGGACCGCGCCGGCGGGCGCCTGCCGGAGGGCGCGATCGACGTGATGCTGCAGGCCGTCGCGGCGATCGAGCAGCGTGTGAAGGCGCTCGCGGCGGGCAAGCCGGTGCTCGCTCCTCCGCCCTTGCTCCTGTCGGCGCTCGATGCGCTCGAGGAGCCCGCCGCGCCGGTGCGTCGCGAGGCCGCGCCCTCGCTCGCGATCGATCCCGCCGTCGACGCGAAGCTCGCCGCCTTCGAGCGCGACGTGCTGTCGTGCGGGATCGCGAGCGGCCGGCGTGCCGTCTGCGCGTGGTTCACGCCCTCTCCGGAGCGCTCCGCGTCGGGCGCGAACATCAACACCGTGCGTGAGCGGCTCGCGGCGCTCGGCGAGATCGTGAAGGTCGTTCCTATCGCCGCGCCGCGCAGCGAGGAAGCGCCCGCCGGGCTGCGCTTCGCACTGCTCGCGCTGACGCGCGCGGACGACGCGGAGATCGCGACGTCGCTCGGGATCGACGCCTCGGCCGTCCAGACGATCGCCGCGCCGAGCGAATCGCAGTCGCCGCCGGAGGAAACGCGCGACGAGATCGTCCCGCCGATCGAAGACGAAGAGCGCGACCCCGAGGACGCCTACCGGCGCGGCATGGTGCGGGTCGACGTCGCGAAGCTCGACGAGACGCTCGAGCGCCTCTCGCAGCTCGTGATCTCGCGCGCCACCCTCGCCCGCGAGATCGCGGCGCTCGCCGAGCGCGAGGTCGACGTGCGCGGGCTCTCGCTGGTGCTGCGGGAGCAGTCGCGACAGCTGCGCGATCTGCGCACCGCGATCCTCGCCGTGAGGATGGTGCCGGTGACCGACGTGCTCGAGCGCGTGCCGCTGATCCTGCGCGGACTGCGTCGCACCACCGGCAAGACGGTGCGGCTCGCGCTCGACGCCGGGCGCGCCGAGCTCGACAAGGCCGTCGCCGAGCGGCTCTTCCCCGCGATCGTCCACCTCGTACGGAACGCCGTCGATCACGCGATCGAGGCGCCCGAGGAGCGGCGACTCGCCGGCAAGCCGGAGGAAGGGCAGCTCCGGATCACGTGCAGAGCGCGAGGCAACGGACAGCTCGAGCTCGTCATCGAGGACGACGGACGCGGCATCGACGTCGAGGCGCTCGCGAGGCGCGGGGACCGCGACGTCCCGGCGAGCGATGCTGCGCTGATGCTGCTGCTCTGCCGCCCCGGTCTCTCGACGCGCGACGAGATCAGCACCACGAGCGGGCGCGGGATGGGGATGGACATCGTGCGCCGGATCGTCGTCGAGCAGCTCGCAGGCGAGCTCCTGGTGTCGACCACGCCGGGGCAGGGCACGCGCTTCACGCTGCGCGTGCCGCTCTCGCTCTCGATCATCGACGCGCTGACGTTCGAGTGCGCGGCCGAGCGCTTCGTGGTGCCGATGAGCACGATCGAGGAGATCCTGGAGCTCGACCCCACCGAGATCGCGACGCCGCCCGGCGCGCGTACCGGCGTCGCGGTCCGGATGATCCAGCGCCGCGGCGAGGCCATCGCGCTCGTGCGGCTCGATCGCGCGCTCGGCCTGCGCGGCGACGATCCGCTGCGCCCGAAGGCGCTCGTGGTGCGGCGCGACGGCGACCCGATCGCGTTCGCGGTCGATCGCATGCTCGGCCAGCAGGAGGTGGTGGTGCGCCCGCTCGAAGATCCGCTGTGCCGTGCGCCTGGGATCACGGGCGCGACCGATCTCGGAGACGGTCGTCCGACCCTCGTCTTGGATCTGCTCGCGCTGGGCGCGCAGATCGTCGCGGGCGCGCTCGGTAGGATCACCGCGCAGCAAGCGGAGCTCGCGTCATGAGCGTGCTCCACGTCCTGTTCCGCGTCGGCGATGCCGAGTATGCGATTCCGGCGTCGGACGTGCTCCAGATGGAGTCGTACGAGGGCGCGACGGCGGTGCCGAACGCGCCGCCGTACCTCGCGGGGATCGTGCAGGTGCGAGGCCGCGTCGTGCCGGTGATCGATCTGCGCGCGCGCTTCGGGCTGCCGGCGACGCCGCGGACGATCGACACCCGCGTGTTGGTCGCGCAGCTCGGCGAGCGCGTGATCGGTCTCTTGGTCGACACCGCGCGCGAGGTCGCGCGGCTCGATCCCGAGCAGGTGCGTCCACCCCCGGCGATGATCGCGTCGCAGAGCGCCGGCCTGGTGCGTGCGATCGGCCAGCTCGGCAATCGCATGCTGATGCTGGTCGATCTCGAGAAGCTTTTGGTGGAGGAGCGAGCACATGGCGAATGACAAGACCGAGAGCATGGTCGGCGTGCGCACGCCCTCGTCGTCGTACGCGCAGACGGATGCGATCACGCGCTCCCTCGAAGAGACCGCCGAGCGCGCGCAGACGATCGAGACGGTGGCCCAGCAGATCGCGAGCGAAGGCCGAGAGCGTGCCGCGGCGGGTGAGCAGGTGCGGGTCGCGATCGAGACGATCGCGAGCGGGATCGAGTCGGTCGCGGCCTCCGCGGAGGAGCTCTCGCGCTCGCAGGGGGCTGCCGCGAACCTGACGCGATCGCTCGCGAAGAGCGCGGAGGACGGCGCGAGCGGCCTCGCCGAGGTGAGCGCGTCGGTGCGGAAGGTCCAGGCCGACGCCGCGACGCTCGCGCAGTCGGCGGACGGAACCACCACGACGCTCGAGGAGGTCGCGCGCTCGGTGAAGGCGGTCGCGAGCGACGCGCAGGAGCTCGCCGCCGCGAGCGAGCAGCTCCTCGCGAGCGCGATCGAGACGAGCACGAGCGTCGGCGAGATGACGAGCCGCGGCCAGTCGAGCGCCGCGACCATCGAGGAGGTCGCAGCGACGGCCGAGGAGATGTCTGCGGGCATCTCTCGCCTCGCCGCGGACGCGCGCGGCGTCGGGACGCAGATCGACGACACGAGCAAGGTGCTCGCCGGCATCGGCAGAGCGGTCGCGGACGTCGCCCGCGACGCGCAAGAGATGGCGGGCGCGGTCGAGGAGACGAGCGCGACGACCGAGGAGCTCGCCCGTTCGATCCGCGGCGTCGCCGATCACGCCACCGCGCTCAAAGAAGCCGCGGCCAAGGCCTCGGCGTCGTCGAACGAGATCGCAGCGTCGGTCGAGGAGGTCGCCGCGACCGCCCAGAAGAACGCCGAGGTCGTCGACGCGAGCGCCAGCGCGGTCGAGCAGCTCGCGCGCTCGGCGCAGGTGGTCGCGCGTGGCGCCGGTGAGATCGAGCAGCTCGCGTCGACGAGCGCGACGGCCGCGACCCAGCTCGACACGGCGACCCGGCGGATCGTGCAGGTCGCGGAGACCGCGCGGGCAGGCGCGGAGCGGGTCGGCGCGACCGCGCGCGAGGGCGGCGTCACGGTCGGGAAGTCGATCGCGGGGCTCGGGAAGATCCGGAGCTCGATCGCGGAGTCGTCGGGCGTCGTGAAGGAGATGGGCCGCCGCGCCGAGGAGATCGGCGACTTCGTGCAGACGATCAACCTGATCGCGGATCGCACGAACCTCCTCTCGCTGAACGCGAGCATCGAGGCGGCGCGCGCGGGCGAGCACGGGCGTGGGTTCGCGGTCGTCGCGGAAGAGATCCGCGCGCTCGCGGATCGCGCCGCCGCCGCGAGCTCCGACATCGCGAAGATCGTCCGCGGGCTGCAGTCGACCGCGCGCGACGCGGTGACGTCGTCGACCGACGGGCTGCGCGCCGCCGACGAGGGCGTGGACCTCGCCGCCGACGCGGAGCGCGCGCTCGGCTCGATCTTGAGCGGCATCGAGGAGCTGGGCGGCGGCGTCCGTGAGCTCGCGCGCTCCGCCGGCGAGCAGGCGGGCGCCGTGCAGTCGGTCGTGCAGGCGACGAAGCGCACGAGCGAGCAGGCGCGCACGATCGCGGCCTCCGCGAACGAGCAGGGGCAGGCGACGCAGACGCTCGCCCGCGACACCGCGGAGATCCGCAAGATGACGCGGCAGACGACCGAGGCGTCCGCCGATCAGGCACGCGGTCTGCGCGAGATCGTGCGCGCGAACGCGCAGCTCACCACGACCGCCGAGCAGGTCGCCACCTCCACGCAGGAACAGGCGACCGCCGCCGCGCAGCTCGCCAACGCAGCGCACCAGCTGCGCGGAGTCACGCAGCGGACCACGACCGCGATGGCCGAGCAGAGCAAGTCGGTGGCCGCCGCGGCCGCGGTCGCCGCGGAGGTCGCGGCGTCCACGCAGCGGACGATCGCCGCGCTGCAGGAGCAGGCCCGAGGCGCCTCGGAGATCGCCAAGGCGATGGACGACGCCCGCAAGGAGACGATGCAGAGCGCGCGCGCGATGGGCGAGCAGAGCCGCGCCGCCTCCGAGATCCAGTCTGCTGCGGCCGAGGTCGCGCGCCTCGCGCAGTCGGTCACGCGCGCGACCAGCGAGCAGGCCGACGC